>CAYGQJ010000075.1:0-22172 GCA_964351845.1 uncultured Flavobacteriaceae bacterium
ATGGTTTAAAACCACCCTAACTAAGGACTAGTTGCTTATTTTCGGGCATAAAAAAATGACTAATCAATTAAGATTAGCCATTAGCGTACCCGAGATGGGACTTGAACCCACACGCAACTAGTGCACACGGCCCTCAACCGTGCCTGTCTACCAATTTCAGCACTCGGGTAGATAGGTTTATAAAAAGAAAAAAGTCGTGCATTACGCGACGACTTTTTGTGACCTGGCTGGGGCTCGAACCCAGGACCCTCTCCTTAAAAGGGAGATGCTCTACCAACTGAGCTACCAGGTCTTTTCCTGAATGCGGGTGCAAATATACAGCCAATTAATTTATATATCAAAGTCTTTTTGAAATAAATTTAGCATTTTTTTCATCTTTTGATAATACCTTTGTTTTTTAATACAAAACTAGCGCATGGATATTTATTTAATGGGATATATGGGATCTGGAAAAACCACTATAGGTCAGCTTTTAGCAAAACAGATAGGGTATGATTTTTTAGATTATGATCAGTTTATTTCTCAAAAAGAAAATGCGTCTATTTCTGATATTTTTAAATCCAAAGGAGAAATTTACTTCAGAAAAAAGGAAGCGCTCTACTTAAAAGAGATTTTAAAAGAGACCAAAACTAAAAAAATAGTGTCACTAGGAGGAGGAACTCCTTGTTATGGAAACAATATGCAGGACATAAAAGAGAGTGGTGTAAGCTCTATTTATCTAAATGTTCCAGTAGTACAACTTACCCATAGATTATGGGATGAAAAGTCTCAACGGCCTCTTGTCGCGAATCAAGAATCAAAAGAGGCATTGGAGGAATTTGTGAGAAAGCATCTTTTTGAAAGAAGTTTTTATTACAATCAAGCCTCAAAAGTAATCAAAATAAAAGATCAAAACGAATCTCAGATTGTAGCGGAAATCATAGCGACTTTATTCTAAAACGGCCATATCATTTCCTTTTCTAAAACTCACCTTTACAGATTCGTGAAGCGATGTACTTAATGAAATTCCTTTAAAATCGGCTTTTACAGGGTATTTTTTATGATTTCTATTCACGAGTACAGCTGTTTTAAAACGCTTTAAGGGCACATTTAAAAAGTGTTGTACTCCATAAATTAAGGTAGTCCCTGAGTTTAAAACATCATCGATGAGCACCACAGATTTATTTGCATATTCTTCTTCCGTAAGACTGGTTTTTACAGTTCCTAGAGGACTTTGTTTATTCATGGTTACTTTACAAAGAACCGTTTTGAAGGGGGCAATTTCCTCAAGCGCCGTTTGGAGACGTTCTGCAAATTTATAGCCATTGTCTGCAATACCCGCGAGAATGATCTCTTCTTCATTGACATTGGTCTCGTAAATCTGATAGGCAATACGTCGTATTTTATTCTGAATAGCTTTATGATCTAGTATTTTTTCAAGTTTTACTTTCATACTTTTTTAATTAATAAACTACGTATATTATTCTTCTTCGCTGTCTTCTGTGTCAGTAAAGAAATCGTCATTTTCATAAACTTCATCAATATCTCTACGATCTTTTTTGGTAGGTCTTCCTGTTCCTCTTTTCCTGTAATAATCTTTAGAATATTTAAGGAGCTCTAATTTTTCTAAATTTTCTTTAGGGGTCGTATCTTTTCTATACATATCGACCAACTTGGCGCCAAGCCTACTTTCAGGAAGATCCATGACTTCTAATGTGTATAATACCTGATTTTTACGTACACTTATTTTATCTGTAGGATACACGTCTCTAGAAGGTTTGACAACAGCATCATTTACCTTTACTTGTCCCTTTTTACAGGCATTGGTCGCTATAGATCTTGTCTTAAAATAACGAATACACCATAAATATTTATCAACTCTCATATAAAAATGCTTAAAAGCACGTTAATCTATGTATAATTTGTGCTCAAAAATACGTCAAAATTGTATCTTGCGCCCCTGAAAAAGATTTTTATGATGATTAAGAACTATCTAAGTATACTCATAGTACTGGTTTTATGTATCTCTTGTGGAGATGATGATAGAACACCCGATGCGATTCCATTTAATGATAGAGGAGAGCAATCGATAACAGATGATGCTTTTATAAGAGACTATTTGCAAACACACTTCTACAACTATGAAGAGTTTGCGAACCCTACAAGTGAGTTTGATTACGAAATTCGATTTGATACCATCGCGGGTGAAAATGCAGACAAAACTCCTTTATTAGAGCAAGTAACGCCGCTTACGTATGATCGTTTTGAAACGAGTAATACCTTGTATATCCTTACAGCTAGAGAAGGCGTAGGAGCGTCTCCTACCTTTGCAGATTCTACATTTGTAACCTATAGAGGGGCTAATATTTTAGGAAATGTTTTTGACGGAGCAGCCAATCCTATTTGGTTTAACCTTCCTGCTACGATTGATGGTTTTGCAAACGGAATTGCAGGTGCAAAAGGCGGATCTGGATTTACAACCGCACCCGATGGAACCACCGAATTTAATAATGATTACGGAATAGGTGCTGTATTTATTCCTAGTGGATTAGCCTATTTTGCACAACCACCAAATAGTAATATTGGGATCTACTCTTCATTAGTATTTACCTATTCTATATTTGATAGTAAAGTCACAGATCATGATGGTGATGGTATTATTTCTATCAATGAGGATATCAATGGAAATAACTTCTTTTTTGATGATGAGGATAATACAGATGACGATAATCAATCAAACTTTAATGATCCTGATGATGATAATGATGGCGTGACCACAAAATTGGAGATTGTACGTGACGATGAAGGGAACTTTGTGAGTTTTCAAGACACTGATAATGATGGAACCAATGATCACTTAGATGATGATGATGATGGCGATGGTATCCTTACAGTAGATGAGATTTCTATTAATTTTAATACAGGTGTGATTACCTACCCGGATTCTGATGGGGATGGTACACCTGATTATTTAGATTCAGATAGTTAATAGTCCGCTTTCGCGAAAGCGTATAACCCATAAACATAAAAAGGCAACTCAACGAGTTGCCTTTTTTGTATTATATAAAACAGTTATTGTGTTTATTTCTTATCCCCGTTTCCTTTCAGTTGGTAGGAGAGGCTTAGAATCCATTGAGAAGGTCTAGAATCAATGTTAAATCGAGTGTCAGCAATCTCAGTCAGGTCACTAGTGACACTAGTGTCGTTTTCACTGAAAGCACCTTCATAGCGTAAGTCAATACCTAATCTTCCTAACTGAACTCCAGCACCTATTTGGTAGCCTAATGTAAATGAATTTTCAGGATCATCGGTCTCAAAATTGTCTAAATCAAGGTCGTTATTAAGTGCTAATTGAAAAGAAGGTCCTGCCTTTAAGGACAAGGGCCCAACAACATCAATGCCTAAAAGAATAGGAATGTCAAGTTTGGAAAAATTATAATCTGAAGTAGCTCCACCTTCACCGTATTCTGTGTTTAATCGGGTGTACAAAATTTCGGGTTGTACAAAAATACCTAGAAATTTAAACTGAGAATAGACACCTACGTGAAAACCTACTTTGTTATCCCCGTCAATAGTAGCGTTTGCGTTATCAGTTAAGTCTGAAAATTCTCCAGTAGAACCAAAGTTAAGTCCCCCTTTTATTCCAAATTTTGCGCTCTGTCCAAAAACGCTTACAGATGATACAAGTAGTATCAGAATCATTAGTTTTTTCATAATTGAGTTTATTAGTGTTTGAATTAATGACAAAAAGAAAGGCAGAATGTTACAATTCTGCCTTACAATATATTGAATTTATCTTGACTTTTTCTTTTACCTACGAAATACACATTTTTCACCCTAATTTTATAATTTATTACTTCCGTAGCGATGGCTATGTGATTAATAAATCACTTCATTACGGCAAAAAAGCCATATTTCTCGGTTCCAAACAAAAAGTCAAGATAAGTTCATTACAAAAACGGAAAATTACGTTTTTTATTTTCTATTAATTACTTTCTTAGATGCTTTTACAATGGCAGCGGCATTAAGGCCGTACTTTTCCATAAGCTGTGCAGGAGTTCCACTTTCTCCAAAAGTATCTTGTGTGGCAACAAACTCTTGAGGTGCTGGTTGTGCACTTGCAAGCGTCCTTGCGACACTTTCTCCAAGTCCTCCTAAGAAGTTATGCTCCTCTGCGGTAACGATACATCCTGTTTTCTTTACAGAAGCAATAATAGCTTCCTCATCCAGCGGTTTTATCGTGTGTATATTAATCACTTCGGCAGAAATTCCTGCTTCATGTAATTCTTTAGCAGCTTCTAGTGCTTCCCATACTAAGTGACCTGTAGCGACAATCGTGACATCACTTCCTTCTTGTAAATGAACTGCTTTTCCTACTTGAAAATCTTGATCGGCAGGCGTGAAGTTTGCTACTTTTGGGCGTCCAAAACGTAAATAAACAGGTCCTTTGTGCTCAGCAATCGCAATGGTAGCGGCTTTTGTTTGGTTGTAGTCACAGGTGTTGATTACGGTCATGCCTGGAAGCATTTTCATCAATCCGATGTCTTCTAGAATTTGGTGCGTAGCCCCATCTTCTCCTAAGGTTAGCCCAGCATGTGAGGCACATATTTTTACATTTTTCCCAGAGTAGGCAACGCTTTGACGTATTTGGTCATAGACACGTCCTGTCGAAAAATTAGCAAACGTTCCTGTAAACGGAATTTTACCACCTATGGTCATTCCAGCGGCAAGTCCAATCATATTTGCTTCGGCAATACCTACTTGAAAGAAACGCTCAGGATGGTTTGCTTTAAAAGCATCCATTTTAAGAGAGCCCGTAAGATCTGCACATAGCGCTACTACATTGTCATTAGACTTTCCTAACGCTTCTAGACCCGCTCCAAATCCTGATCGGGTGTCTTTATTTCCTGTGTTTTCGTATGTTTTCATTCTGAGATTTTAAAGCTGTTATTGATGCTTATTTTTCGAGGTGTCGTATCTACATTGATGGCTTCTAATGCAGTATTTCCTTTATCATCTATGATTGATAGGATGATGCCATTAGGCATTTCCCCTTCTATATTGCCTGAACTTTGAGTTGTTGACATCATTAATCCTATGAAGTTCATGAACAAAGAAGTGTTGTTCATTTCTTTTGATTCATCAACAGCAAATGTTAAAGCACTGTTAGGTTCAATATCTGCGTATACTTCATATTTTGGATATTCTTTGCCATTAAGGATGAAAGTACTAAGAATCTTTTCGGATTCGAGAACCATATTGTCATTAATTTGGTCATTATCATCAAAACTCCCTTGAAGTGCCAAAGCAATGTCCATATCCATGGTTAAGTTTAAAGGCCCTAAGTAAATAGCCATATACAGCTTATTGATTTCACTAGCATATATAAAATTAGAGGCGCCCTCAGGAATAGAACCCAGACCGGGCATAATTTCACCTGCAAACTCTTCAGCTAAACCTTTGTAATTAGACCATAAGTATTTTCCGTTTTTTTCAAAACCAATAGAGATTGTGTCTTTTGCTCCCTTTTTCTTATTATTTATGAGATACTTTACCGTATAGTCAATAGTGAATTCGTGACTTTGCGATTGCCCCCAAAGTGCTACAGAAAAAAAGAAACTTGTTATAAAAAGAATTATTTTCATGATTAATAATCTCCTAGTGTTTCTGCATTTTGAGCAAGTCCTGTTGCTAATTGCTCATCATTAGGCGCTTTTCCGTGCCATGCGTGGGTATGCATCATAAAGTCAACGCCATTCCCCATGATGGTATGCATTAATACGCATACGGGTTTTCCTTGACCACTTAAGGTTTTTGCTTTTTGTAATCCTGAGATCACTGATTCCATATCATTTCCTTGCTCGATATCTAGTACGGTCCATCCAAAAGCTTCAAACTTTGCACGCATACTTCCTAAGGCAAGGACATCATCTGTGCTACCGTCTATTTGCTGTCCGTTAAGATCTACTGTAGCAATGATATTATCAATTTTATTGGCAGCCGCATACATAATGGCTTCCCAATTTTGACCTTCCTGTAATTCTCCATCTCCCATGAGTAAGTACACTTTATGACCACAACCGTTAAGCTTTTTGGCTTCGGCGGCACCTAGTGCAACACTCATTCCTTGTCCTAAAGATCCAGAAGCAATGCGTACTCCAGGAAGTCCTTCATGTGTCGTTGGGTGCCCTTGTAAACGAGAATTTAATAATCTAAATGTATTAAGCTCTTCTACTGGAAAATATCCAGATCTCGCTAAAACACTATAAAAAACAGGAGAAATATGCCCGTTAGATAAGAAGAATAGATCTTCTCCTAAACCATCCATATCAAATCCTTCTTTGCGATCCATAATCTCTTGATATAGCGCTACAAAAAATTCTGCACATCCTAAAGATCCTCCAGGGTGTCCAGAATTTACTTTATGTACTTGTCTTAAAATATCTCTACGTACTTGGGTTACAAGCGCTTCGAGCTTTTGAATATCTGCCATTGGAATTTTGTTATTTTGATGTTCAAAAATACTTTATTTGCCTCCGACTGCCTATAGGGTTTTAAGGAGGTTATCAACTAAAATTAATAAATAGTAAACAATTTTAGGTCTTTAGTAGTGAAACGCCGTTTTTACAAAGTTGCGATGCAACACATTTAAAACGGATCGTTGAACGAATCCCGCTGAAAAAGCGGGAGCTAAGATTTACTATCTCGTGGGGTTGCCTCGAGGTCGTTTACGAACCGATTCGGTCTAAGTTTGAAGCTAAGGTTTCAATAAATTTTGTGATCGGGCCTTTGATCATCATAGCCATCATAGCGTTAAACTCACCTTCAAATAATAATTGTACCTCACTCTTCTTCTCTTCTATCTGAGTAATATTTCCCGTAAGGGTAAACGGCAATTTATCACTGGCAGCACCAAGAATTACCTTAGAATGTGGGATGCCTTCTTTTAAATCGAGAACAATTTCTGGCATTCCCTTTAAAGCAAAGAGAAAACGAGTATCATTAATCTTTTCAAATTTGGTGTTTTCTGGCATCAGTGTTTCAAAATTTTCAATATTCATTAAAAATTGATACACTTCTTCGGGAGATTTGTCAACTACTTTTGTTGGACTTTCTAAATTCATTTGATTTTTTTTATAAATATTATCCCCAGTTTGCTGGGTCTTTACGCCAATTTTCTAGGGTGGCTTGTTCTTGTTCTGTAATATATTTGGTGTCGGCTGCTTGTTCTAATAGGTGTGAGTAATCACTTAATGTGTGTAACGTAACAGCTGCATCGGTAAAGGCAGTGACACTTTTTTCAAAACCGTAGGTAAAGATCGCGAGCATCCCTTTTACATTGGCTCCCGCTTCTTTGAGTGCATCTACTGCTTTAAGGCTACTCATGCCTGTGCTTATTAAATCTTCTATCACCACGACAGAGCTTCCTGGAGCCAAATGGCCTTCTATTTTATTTTGACGCCCATGTTTTTTGGCTTCGGGGCGAATGTATACAAACGGAAGATTCAAGTAGTCTGCAACAAGCATACCAATACCAATAGCACCTGTAGCAACACCAGCAATGGCATCTGGCTTCCCATAGATGTGCTCTACTTGCTTTGCCATTTCTTGGTGTAAGTAGTTACGTATAACGGGATAAGATAGGGTAATTCGGTTATCGCAATAGATCGGAGATTTCCATCCTGATGCCCACGTAAAAGGGTCTTGTGGTTGTAATTTTATTGCATTAATTTGCAATAATAATTCGGCAGTCTTTTTTGCCGTTTCTTTGTCTAAAATCATACTGCAAATGTATAAAGTTTTTGTGAATGATATTCCTATAATTCTATCTACTGAAAAAGAGATTGGGAATAATTATAAATCGATTCCGCTTAAGAAGGTGAAGTTGAAGAGAATTATAAAGAAAATGATTAATGGAGAGCTCATTTATGTGAATCTTTATCATAAAAAAGAAGAGAAACTTCTCAAATTCCTAAAGAAGAAATTACCTGTGATTGTTGCGGGTGGCGGACTCGTTTATAATGCTAAAAAAGAAATTTTATTCATTTATAGAAATAAAAAATGGGACTTGCCCAAAGGGAAAATTGAAAAAGGAGAAGATATTCAAACCTGCGCTGTGCGAGAGGTAGAGGAGGAGACGGGTGTTACGGGTATCGAAATTAAAAAGTTTATCACAAGAACGTATCACGTTTTTAAACGGAATGATAAATACAGATTAAAGGAAACCTATTGGTACGAGATGTACACCGACTTTGACGGCCCTTTAGTTCCTCAAGAAAATGAAGGAATCAAAAAAGTGAAGTGGAAGGATTTCCAAAAAACACAAGAGGCCTTAGAAAAATCCTATAACAATATCAAGTTACTTTTTCCCGCAGCGTATCTAACGAAGCATCCTAACGATCGGATAGCGTAAGTGTGCTTTTTCATAATTAGGAGACTTTTTATGAATCCAACTTAATTGTGCATACCAATTTTGTGCAAAAGCAGGTTCTGCTATTTTTTTGGCTTCAAACTCGGTCTTAATCGCCGGATTTTCATTTAAAAATTCTAGCGCTTTATCTTCCCATACATACGGTGAAAAGCCTTCTTTTTGTTGTAATATGGTGTCAAAAAAGTTCCAATTGAAAAAGCTATCATTGGCGGCAGGCTCTAGGGTTTCAAGTAGATAACGCAATCCATCTTGATTTTCTGTTTTTACAAGATAGCCTCCTTTGCGTATGGTTACTTCTTCTTGGGTCGTGATGACGGTTGTTCCATAATGCGGATAATGTCCTTCATACGCACTTCTACGGGTCTGATACGAGTCTATATGGTACACCTCGGCCATAAATGTGGTGTCTCTTTTTAATTGCTTAAATCTGATTTCGTTTTCACGTAATTTTAAGGCAATATTTCGGTATCCTCTTGGGATGACATACGCTTTTGGGATGGTGATTTCTTTTGTTGGTTTGAAAAAGTTATAGTAGGTGACCTCCTTGGTGAAGGGTTTGTCACGATTGTATTTTAAGCGTTGTTTTCCTGTGACTTCACTTGGGAGCATTTCCCCTTCATACCCTAAAAATTGTAAGGTAGATGTTTGCGTGCTATCCAATACGTGTGCCAGTGGGTAGGTGTCCGCTTTCGCGAAAGCATTAAAAGCATCTTTCCGCAAGGCCTTGATCTTTTCGCCTTCCTGAGCGGTGATTTTCAGGGCAGTTTTCATGAGTTCGTAGGTGCCTTCTACACGAGGTTTGTAAGGTTTTAGCATGTGGGTTTCGACCATCAATCCAATGGTATTCCATAAAGTGGTGTACCCCGTTGAATACCTTGGGTGATCCATAAACTGACTGAATCCTTGCTCTGGCGTACGGTTAAAAACATTGACATACGGCGTGATGTCCCAGTCTTTAGATTTTAAATCAAGTTCTAGTTTTGGCTGAAAATCTTGATACATATAGTCTCCCAAAACGCCTCCTAGCTTGTTGTGCTGTGTGAATAAATGGGTGAGGGTGTATTGGTAATCAGCACCATTACTTACGTGATTGTCTATAAAAACATCTGGACGTACGAGATGAAAAATCTCTGTAAAGGCTTGCGAATTCTTAGTATCATTTTTTATAAAATCCCGATTGAGGTCATAGTTTTTTGCATTGCCTCTAAAACCATACGCTTCGGGACCATTTTGATTGGTTCTTGAGGTGCTATTTCTATTCAGAGCGCCTCCCACATTATAAACGGCGATAGCGCCTACCCATGTGTTTTCAGGAGCTTCTATTTTTCCTTGAGCGAGGTCACGCATGAGCATCATCGTGGCATCAATCCCATCGGATTCTCCTGGATGAATCCCGTTGTTAATGAGTACCCGACGCACATCTTGATTTTCTGAAAACTCGCTTTCAAAAGAACGGTTAGGATTAAAACTAATCAAGGTAAGTGGTTCTCCGATATCCGTAGTGCCTACTTCGTAGGTTTTTATAGATACATAGGCATTATCAAGGTCTTTGTAAAACTGAATCACCTCCTCATACGTAGGCGTTTGTGTACCGTTACTTTTTTCAAAAGTGGTCGTGAAATCAATGTTGTCAGGATTATCTACCGTTTCTGAACAAGAAAATACGAGTAGTATGGAAAGAAGGAAAAATATGCGTTTCATAAAAGATTGATTGATGCTGTGAAGATACGGAATCGTCCACAAAAAATCCCAAGACAGTAATGTCTTGGGATGTAGTTAAAAAGGTTTTCTATTTATGGAGTATTATCGTTTTATAATACGTTTGACAGTACTTGCAGTAGCTGTTTCAATACGAACAAAATAGATGCCTGACGCATACGACGAAATATCGATTTGTCTCTGTGATAGGTTGTCGTTTGAAATGGTTTGGATCATACGCCCATTCATATCAGAAATACGAATCTGAGTGATCGTTTCATTTCCTGTGTTTGTAAGTGTTATAAAATCACTAGCCGGATTTGGATACATACGGATCACATCATCTAAGGTGACATCATCGACACTTAAAGAAGATAATACGGTTATATCAAATGTACAGATAGCTACATTTCCAGATGCATCGGTAGCGGTTACTGCCACAGTTTGTACGGTGTTTTGATCTAGGATAGTGCCTGCTGCAGGATCTTGGGTGACGGTAACGGCACTACAGTTGTCACTAGCAGATACCAACACGGTAAAGTCATCAAGCGTTACGGTGGCATTTCCTTGCTGGTTGACTTCAAAATCACCTGGGCATCCTATTATGAACGGTTGTGTTTCGTCAATTACGTTGATGTCAAAAGAGCAAGTTAGGATACTGCCATCATTCCCTGCTACTTCATAGGTGTTTGTAGTAATGCCTATTGGATAGACAGCACCACTTTCTATACCTTCTGTTTGTGTAGGTGTATTGGGAGTGCCTGTTACTGTTGGGGGATCAAAAGTGACAATAGCTTCACAGGCGGTTCCTACAAAGGCAATCTCTGCAAATCCTGTGTCATCATCTCCGTGATTACTCAATACTTCTAAGCGAATAAAAGCCGCTTCGGTGTCTACAAAACCAAATTGTTCAGGGCCTACAGGGCCATTATCTATTACTTGTGCAACGGTCGTCGGTGCATTAGGAATTGTGGTGTAGGTTACCCCGTCCAGAGATGCAGATAGTATAATCTCTCTCAATCCTTCTTCTCCAAAAGTCCCTGGGCCTCCTGCGTTTTGATTCCATATCGAGACGCCATTAAGCATAAACGTGCCTCCTAAATCAAAATCAAAACTTCCTGTGGTTTCATTATCACTCACAAAAGAGTTGCCAGGTGCCGTATCTTCATGGGTCGCATTTACATCTGGAAAGTCAGAAAGTCCAGATCCATCTATAAGGGCTTCTGGAGCGGTACTAAAGCCAGGGGTAAAGGTAGTCGTCACGCCAACAGGCACAATGGTAGGGTTTATGGCAACCGTCATGTCTTCTGGACAAATAATAGCAAAAGAGGTGAAGTTAATACAGTACAGATTTAACATTCCCATCTCACTACTACTAAAAACATCCGTAATGGTAAGCGTCCAGTCTCCACTAATTTCTTGTCCTGTAAACGCCGCTTCAAAGGTGCCGCCTTGAGGTTCAAAAACACCTGTAAAAGGGGCCGATGAGGCATTTATAGGGTCACCGCCATCTTGAAAAACGGTATCCGTATAGTTGTTCCCACTACCGCCATTTTCATTGGATAGGATGAGGGTAGTTCCCTCTGGAGATGTGAGTGTAATATCTAAATCTCCCACAAAGCTATGGGTGATATCAAGTTCGAGGGTGTCTATGAAAAAATCACTGCCTATCATTCCCGCTTCAGTGACGGTAATCACAGAGGTGACAATATCGCCATCATTAGAAGCATCTGGATCTATCACTTGTCCTGTAGGGCCACACTCTGTAAAATTTTCATTCACTAAAGAGTAGCGTATGGCATTGATTCCGTCAAGCGGACTCGGATCATTAAAGGCATATTGGTATACGGTTGTTTCACTTACGACACCAATGGTGGCACTCTGGCCATTGTCAAAGTCTGGGTCATCAAATAAAACATCGTCATAGACAAATAGGATGTCATTGCTTGTTTCAAACAAAACCAATTGAAAGGTAGCAGGGTCAATTTCTGTGTCCCCAGGAAAATGAGGTCTGTCGTCCCACTGGATAATAACACGCCTCGCAGGAGCAGTTCCGCGAACTTCCCAGAATACACCGCCTAGTTCATCATCAAAGTCATCCCAGAAAGGGACAATTCTTGGTGTTTCACCCGCTAACGGTAAATTACCAGCAAATAAATCTCCCGTGGTGGTGCCAAATAAGACACCGCCGTTATTTCCAACTCTAATATCTGAAGATACCTGTCCGTCGAGATCAAAGTCAAAAGGGATGACAATATTTTCTTCTCCATCATCAGTAAGTGCTAGTTCCGTGCCTGTTGTACTTATATCTTCAAAGGGAGTGGTGTCTGTGTCATCTACAGTAAGTTGCCCGTAAGAAGCTATGCTGAGAAATACTGCAATAACAAAAAAAGTAATTTTTTTCATAGAATGAATAGATTTAGGTAGGATAAAACTACTGAATATTTTTAAATATGTGATCTACAGAAGTACAGAAAGTATAGGGGTGGGTATTTCTTTGTAAAAGAAGTAGGTGAAAAGATCTTTAGAAAAACGGTGCATATTGCATTACTCTAAAATCAATCGTAGTGAATGTAGGGTTTTCACTTTTCATTTTTTTGTAAAGAGGTAGACTGCCAACGGCTCTATTTGCCGCGCCAGAAGGTGCTGTAAGCGATACGGTTTGCACGGTACGCCCTTCCCAAGTAAACGAATGTATACGAGGCACTTCATTGGAAACGATGTTTAGTTTGATGTTGTGTTCTTTTGCCTTTCGGCGAAAAAAATATTCGGGTCCATTCTTGCTGTTACCTCCCGTAAACAATAAGGTGTTGATATTGGGATATTTCGACAGGTATCCAAACATATCACGTAGTTGTGCGTTTTGCATACCAAGATCTGAAGCGTCTATTTTGGTTCTTTCTGCGGAAGCTACGATATCACACACGCCGATTTTTCGCGAAAGCAAAAAAACCTTACGTTGCTCAATAGCTTGATGTGTATTTTCATACACTAGTCCTAGATCAAATAGGATATCTAATATAGGCCACAATTGCCCGTTACTGCTTCCATAACAGAAATCTACATCTTTGTCATTTAAATCACCAGTGGTAAATCTAGGCGGAGGCAGCGTGCCGACAATGAGTTTGGTAGCGCCTTCTACGTTGTAGGGTTCATACGGATGGGTGTGAAGGAAGGGAAGCATCTTTTAAGTAGTAAGTGTAGTGTGTAGTTTCTGAATTTCCAGAAAGGTGGTTTTGTATAGCTGTTTGTTTGTTTTGGTCATGTATTCACCTTCTGCGATGAGTTCTTCTAAGAGTTCTTTTGCTTCAGCGGTTTTGTTGGTGTCCTTATAAAATTGAGCGAGCATACGGCGTTCTTCGTAATGTGAATAGCGTTTGTCAATTTTTTTCAAAATGGCTTCAGCCTCTTCCTCTTTTCCTACTTTGGAGAGGGAGAGTCCATAGAAAAACTGTGCTTTTGAGGTTTCAAAATCAGCTTTGTCTTTAATGATTTCTGCCATTGCAATCACATCTTCATACGCTTCTTTTTGATAATAGGCAATGAGTATTTGTGACGCGGCATAATAATCTGTACTGTGATTTCCGGAAAGGGCTTCTTTATAGTTGATGATCGCATTGTCAAAATCTTTCATTTCAAGCTGTGCATCGGCGAGGTCTACTCTGCTTTGGAAGGTGTCAGCAAACGCGACTTTTGCTTCGAGGTCTTTTATTTTTTTGGTAGGGTTGATCACAGAAATGATCTCCTTCTGGACATTATCGGCATCTTTTTTTGTAAATACTTGCGTAATCAAATACACAGCAGATCCAAGGCCTGGCGCTAAGAGTATAATAAAATACCAGTATATTTTATTACGCGTACTAAACACGTGGTATAAGCAATAGATTTGAAGTCCAATAATAAGGTAGTAAAGCATCCTTCAAAAGTAGGCAAAGGAATGGGATATTCAATTTACTTACGGTTTTATTGATACGTAGTTAGGGTATTTTTATGATTTGTGTTGTCAAATACTACTTGTCATCAGAATTATTCGGTTTTGAATATGGGGCTTTTTATAGTTTCTAAACATTCTGGAGTAGGTTGTTGGTTAGGGTTATTGAAGAAATCATTGGCAGCTTGCATGCCACATGGATTCCCCCAATTGGTGGTGGGTGTATGTGTCCAACCTTCAAAAATTAAATGATAGCTGTTGGGCAAGTTATTTTTCATAGCAGCGGCCCATTTTACGGGGGTATCCGTATCATACCCACCACTAATCAATAAAACAGGTTTATCACTTTGAATTGGTTTGTTTTCTATGTCATTCACTTTTTTAACACCCCATATTTTGCAAATTTCTTCCTTAAAAACAGCTGGAGATAATCCTTTTATTTCTGGATACTTGTTGGTTTCTAGTTTGATACGTTCTTGAGAGTTAAAAGGATATTCTTCTGCACACCAAACGGATAATCGCATTCCTAATCCGTAGCCATTAAAGGTATCGGGTTTTTCAAATAGATTGGATAACTGCTCTTTTACAGCGCTTAGGTCATTGTTGAGCATCTTTTCGATTTCAAAAGGAATATTTGGGATTGATGTAGTGGTGAAAACGGTTATTAAATCTTCTCCTTTAAGATAGAAGGTTTCTAATTTCCTGTTTGTAGGATTTTTTACCTCTACGACTAATGGGTTTTCTGTTTTCTCTCTCAGATACTTAAAAAAGCGATCTTTCAGATTCGGAAAAGCGGCATTACAATTGGTATCAGATGCACAGTCTGAAAGTAAAGTGTTGACTACTTCTAAAAGATTGGCAACGCTTTCTTCATCGTAATTTACTTCTAAGGGAAGTGGGGAGTCTATAACAACACTTCGTATGGCTTCTGGATAGTCTCTCAGGAGTACTTGAGCAATTTTTGTACTATACGAAATGGTCAGTAAGTTATAGCTTTCTATATTCAATGCCTGACGTAAATCCTCAATGTCTGCCGCGATTTCGTTGGTCGTATAGCTGTTTAGGTCAATTCCTTTTTCGATCAATGCGGCTTTGCAGTGATTAGCAGCATCCTCAAACAAACGATATCTTTTTGCTTCATCAAAATTGGGTAGATTAGATACATAGATGGCTTCTGACCACGCAGGACAATCTAGGCTAGGCTTTGCAAACTGAGTCCCGCGTTGTTCTACTAAAATGAAATCTCTATCATCAAGGTATCGGTAGTAATTCATGTACTGCGCAGACGGCATTGTGGTAGCGCCCGGACCGCCAACCGTATAAATAATAGGATCTTTTTTTGGGTTGGGATTTCTGCTTTTGAAGATATATACAGGCAGTTGTATGGTGTTTCCTGTGGGTTGGTTTCTATTTTCAAGTACTTCTAAATATCCGAAAGTAAAGTCCTGCCCTTCTTGAATTTTATGGGTTGTTTCTAAAGATTCTTTGAAACTAGGAGTGAATTCAACGGTATTTTTTTGTTGATCTGAACATGAACTAAAGACTAAAAATAAAAAAAGGATACTATATGATTTCATAATACTATTTAGATGTTTTTGTTGCAGTCCATACGGCTAGAAAATCTTTATCAACAGAATGTGTTGTGCCATATAAGATACCGTCTTTATAATAAAATGACGTATTGTAGGTGCCAGAATTATCGCCTGAAACCAACGCAGCATATAAAATTCCTCGCTGTGTATTGATCCGACCTTCTTGTATTTTTACTCCATCTCTGTAAAAAGTGCCTTCAAAAGAATTTTCTGCAACACGCGTTATGGTCATTTTTGCAAAGTTGTCATCTGATTTGTTTTCGGGACTTAGATCCAATGTCCAATCTCCTTTTAGTAAGGCGAGATCTAGGGTTGCAGTTTCTGTAGAATTTTTGGGGAGCCTATTTGAATTGGGGTTTGTGAAATGAATACTTACGAATAGGAATAGCGAACTACATAAAACGATACTTTTCATTTGTGTGTTTTTAAGGGATTTGTTTTACAAAGAAAAAGAGTTTCTAATCCCTATACATTCACATTTGTTAAGAAATCAAATTACTTTTTATGCGGCTTAAACTTTGTTCTGAAACACCTAGATAGGAAGCGATGTATTTTTGGGGTACACTTTGAAATAATGTAGGATTTTTTTCAACTAGGTTTTTGTAACGCTCTTTAAGGTCTAGGGTTTGCATATTCGTTAATTTTTCGACGGTGAATAGATACGCTTTTTCTGCTATGATTCTCCCTAGTTTTTCTAATGCATGATGTTCACTATACAGACGCAAAAGGTCTTTTTTGTCAAATTCGTAATACACAACATCGGTGAGTGTTTCAATGTATATTTCACTCGGTTTGTTGGTCAAATAACTTTTAAAATCAGTGGCGAACCAATTAGATAAATAAAAGTGGTGTGTGTATTCTTTACCGTCTATAATTCTGTATCCCCGTAAAAGTCCTTCTTCAATAAATAAGTACTTGTGATTTATTTTTTCTGGATAGAAGAGGATCTGATTTTTGGGAACTTCCTTTCTGGTTGCCACATCTAGAAAGAGTTGATACACCTGGTCGGATACATAGGTATGTGATTGGATGATTTCTTTCATTTTTTGTGCGATAAGGAAGTTTTAAAAAGTATGTAACGTATAATTTGAGTGTATTTTTTGAAATAGTTCTCAATGTAATTTTTCTATTTTAAGAGCACTACTTTAGTTTAATTAATTCATAGCGATATGCTCTTCCTTTCCATATCGTCTTTGCGAAAAAGGATTCGCTGGTGTTTGAAATGATTTCATATTCAAATACTTGACCGTATTTAAGGGTTTCTTTTCTAAACGGGTCATCTGTTTCTTGGAATGTTAATTCATATTTACAATTATCTTTCCATGCTATTTTTGATAGTGAATATGTATTTTGGTAGGTCATCTGTTCTAAAAATGAGTCATTAGTGATCGTTACAAATGTGGTATCACGTATTGGAGAATTAGGTCTTTGTATTAGATAATAGAGCTTGGCATTTTTTAAGTCATCGCAAACTACATTTTCTTGCTTGTGTACAATCTTTTCTTCCCCTACAATTCCAGATGGAAAATTATCGTAAATGTATTCGCAATTGTCGAACGTTTTAGCAGAAATTTTGTTGCTAAACTCCATTAGTTGATCCTCAGAAAGGCTTTCTGTGTTATAATAGGTTGCTATTTTGCTGTAATTATTTTTAAATAACTCATCATAGCATGGACCCGTTTCAGTTGCATTTTTTAATTTTTTGGATTCAAAACAAAGACACATTTCTTTAGCTAAATCCAACAGTAGATCCTGAGCGATAAGTGCTTGATTGAAAAATATACTGATTAGTATAAGGGTAACTACGCTGCATTTACTTTTTTTCATTTTCTAAGGTACTAAACTCGTACAGAAGTTGCACTACCTCACAAACACCAACTCATTCTTCTCTAAGTTGGAGTGCTCTTCACTAAAGCCATAGTCTTCGTAGTTAAATCCTTTAAGTCCTTCTAAGGTTGTAATGTCTTTATCGATGATATAACGTACCATCAAACCTCTTGCTTTTTTAGCAAAAAACGAAATTACTTTCAGCTTACCATTCTTAAAATCTTTAAAAATAGGGGTGATGACTGGTACTTTTAAGTTTTTAGGCTGGACAGCTTTGAAGTATTCATTACTTGCGAGATTGATAAATAACTCATCATCGGCGAGTTCTTTATTCAAATGCTCAGTAAGGGTGTCTCCCCAATATTTATAGAGGTTTTCAGCTTTCCCGATTTTTAATTTAGTGCCCATTTCCAAGCGATAGGCTTGCATCAAATCGAGTGGCTTTAAGATGCCATACATTCCTGAAAGAATGCGTAAGGTGTCTTGAAGTCGGTCTAATTTTTCTTCAGGCAAGGTGTATGCATCAAGCCCGGTGTAGACATCCCCGTCAAAAGTATAAATCGCAGGTCTCGCATTTTTTGCAGTAAAAGGCGTTTCAAAATCGAGGGTGCGTTGCTTATTTAGTTCAGCTAATGTATCACTGATGCTCATGAGCTCTCCGATGGCTTTTTTTGACTTTCGCGAAAGCGTACCATTTAATGTGCTTGCCTGCTCTAAAAATGCAGGTTGTGTCGCACGGGACGTTGGAATTTCGGATTCGAGATTTAAAGATTTTGCTGGAGAAACAACGATTTTCATAGTCTAATTTTCTTTTACACCAAAAGTAAGAAATCTCTACCTGAAAAGGAATACGTAGATATAGATTGTGCGTACGTCAGAATAAAGATTTCTGATTGTGGATTGAAGATTTTTGAATTTTGATTACGACACCAAGGTGATTGAGTGATTTGCGATGAGCAAATTGTACCGAAATCACCGGGGTTATGAGTTTATGAGTTTAGGAGTTGAGGAGTTTAGGAGTTTAGGAGTTGAGGAGTTTAGGAGTTTAGGAGTTTAGGAGTTTAGGAGTTTAGGAGTTTAGGAGTTTTAAAAGGATGTTTAAGATACGAAGAATAAGATTCCCTCCTTCGAGGGAATTAAAAGAATTATTCTTAGGAAAGTGTAAAATAGAGTAGTACTCTATTTTAAATATCACAAAAGCTAGGAGGCTGAGTGATTTTACATCAGAACAGCGTGACGATGTGAAATTGTATCGAAGTCACCGACCTAATCCCTAAAAAAAATCTACTGCTGATGCGTTGCATACGTTTGCCACTTTTGAATACATGCCGTCATGTCTTCCGGAACTGGAGCTTCAAAACGCATGAGTTTCCCAGTACTCGGATGTACAAAACCTAAGGTTTTTGCATGTAGCGCTTGACGTGGTAATAGTTTGAAGCAGTTGTCTACGAACTGCTTGTATTTTGTAAATGAAGTTCCTTTTAAAATGGCATTACCACCATAACGTTCGTCATTAAATAACGTATGGCCTATGTACTTCATGTGTACTCTGATTTGGTGTGTACGTCCGGTTTCTAGTTTACACGAAACCAATGTCACGTACCCAAGGCGTTCTATGACTTTATAATGGGTAACCGCTGGTTTTCCTTGGTCTGCTTCATCCCCATAATACACTGTGTTTTGTAATCTGTTTTTAGGATGGCGGCCTATATTTCCTTCAATAGTACCTTCATCATCTGTTACATTTCCCCAAACCAATGCGACATATTCCCGCTCAGTTGATTTGTCAAAAAACTGTTTTGATAGATGCGTCATTGCCTGCTCTGTTTTGGCAATCACAAGCAATCCGCTGGTATCTTTATCGATCCGATGTACAAGTCCGGGGCGATCACTGCTATTATTTGGTAGGTTCTCAAAATGATAAATCAGCGCATTGATGAGTGTCCCAGAATAATTACCATGTCCAGGATGAACGACCATGCCTGCCGCTTTATTGACCACCAATACATCATCATCTTCATAGATAATCTCCAACGGGAGGTCTTCTGGAGTTAATAAGTACTCGTAAGGAGGATGCTCAAAAAGTACCCGTACCACATCACGGCCTTTGACTTTGTAGTTTTGTTTTACGACTTTTCCGTTGACTTCAATACTGCCATTTTTGGCTGCTTTTTGGATCTTACTACGGGTGGCATTTTCTACAAAATTCATTAAGAATTTATCGACACGTAAAGGCTCTTGCCCTTCGCTCGCCGTAAAACTGTAGTGCTCATACAGCTCGTCATCTTGTGGTTCAGGTCCGATAGGACTAGTTTCCTCCATCAGTATCGTTATTTTGTGCGTTTGTATCACCGCCTAAGGCATCTCTATAATTGCCTTTTCCGTTTCCTAATACGAGGTCTATCGTAGCCGTTTTTTGAAGTAAATCTCCAGGTTGAAGTCGTTTGCCTTTATGGTACATTTCGCGTAATTCGTCTTCTCCTATATGATCAATATAGGTGATCTTTCCTATTTTAAAACCAAGTGCATTCAGCGTTGGCTCTGCTTGTCGGCGTGTCTTACTGATTACATTTGGAATTTTTACTTTACGATATCCTGATGGGTTTAATACCAAATAAATCTTTCTATTTTCCTTTACAAATTTTCCAGCAGCAGGGTTTTGCTCTATCACAGAATATTTAGGATAATCAGGATTGTAATTGGAACTGTCTAAAATAAAAACACGTAAATCGGCATTACTCAATTCTTGATCTACCACATCTAGGGTCATTCCCTTAAGATCTGGTACTGCAATACGCTGGTCGTGGTTTGTGGTACTCCCTAACCACCATTTTACAATAAAAATAAAAGCAACAAGAATCAGTAATGCAAGACCTAATTGTTTTAAAAACGTCTTACTGAATAGAAATCGAAATATACTCATAGAATAGTCAGGTTAGTCTGGCAAAGATATAAAATTGACCGTCTTTTGATGGCACACTCATGTGTTGTATTTTTATTCTTTAAAAATACAACGTAAATAACTGATTTTTCTTTTAACAGGTCTGTATAAATTATAGTATTTTTAAGTTATAATTCTGTGTAAAGTAAAAACCACATAATCCTTTCTTTTATGTCAAAAAATATTGCCGTCCTCATGGGAGGTTATAGTAGTGAGTATGAGATTTCTATCAAAAGCGGCACTACGGTAATGAATACCTTAGATCCCAAAGAATATACAGCCTATGCTATTCATATTTTAAAAGATAAGTGGGTGTGTGTGTATGAAGAAGAGGAGTTTTATATGGATATGGGTGAGTTTAGTGTCTTATTACCTTTCGGGAAAGTGTATTTTGATGCCTGTTATAATACCATTCACGGGACTCCGGGCGAGGATGGAGAAATTCAAGCCTATCTCAAAGTGATGGGAATTCCGCAGACGAGTTGTGATTTTTATCAAAGTGCCCTCACTTTTAATAAAAGAGATACGTTGAGCGTGCTTCGGCCGTATGGCATTGACATGGCGCAGTCAGTATATATCAATAAAGGGGATGTGGTGGATGCCGCTTTCGCGAAAGCTATAAAAGAACGCATCCAATTTCCTTGTTTTGTAAAACCTAACCGAGCGGGATCTAGCTTTGGGGTGAGCAAAATCTACAACGAAGAAGGATTAGCTCCTGCCCTTGAAAAAGCCTTTGCCGAAGATGATGAAGTCCTCGTCGAATCCTTTTTAAGTGGCACTGAAGTGTCTGTAGGGGTATGTACGTATCAAGGAAAAACGAAAGTGTTGCCGGTGTGCGAAATCGTCTCAGAAAATGATTTTTTTGACTACCAAGCCAAGTACGAAGGCAAATCGCAAGAAATTGTGCCCGCCCGATTAAGTGATAATCAAACCGAAAGTGTCCAGTCACTCACAGGTGCGATCTACGAATTACTGAAATTAAAAGGCATCTGCCGTATAGATTTTATATTCCATAACGGAAAACCACACTTCGTAGAAGTCAATTCCAACCCCGGACTCTCCCCAGAAAGCATCATCCCAAGGCAAGCCAAAGCAGCGGGAATTGCTTTGTCAGATTTATTAGGAGCAGCGATTGAAGTGGTTCTGGAATAAATTACTACAAAAACAAAACTTTTTATACTTTAAAATTAGTTGACGTAGATAACTCTAGGTTTCAGTTTATTTGTATGTAAATCAGTGTTTTATTGATGTGATAATGTGTCAAAATTCATGAATATTGATACTGAATGTTTGATAGTTTTGGGTATTTATTGTTTTTTAGCTTTTTAATTCTAAGTAATGAGACAAACCCTTGGGTATTTATTCACTCATACAATAAAATAAAATGAAAAAAGCGTTATTATTTATCTTATTTCCATGTCTACTTTATGGACAAATACAAATTGGTCAAGACATTGACGGAGAAGAAGTAGATGATCGGTCAGGTAGAAGTGTAAGCCTTTCTTCAGATGGCACAATAGTGGCTATAGGCTCACCTTTTAATGATGGGAATGGAAATGCTTCGGGTCAAGTACGTATGTATGAAAATCAATCAGGAGTTTGGACACAATTAGGTCAAGATATTAATGGTGGAGAGACAAATAGTTTCTCGGGTAGAAGCGTAAGTATTTCTTCAGACGGGACAATAGTAGCTATAGGAGCACCTGAAAGTAATGTTAATGGAAATGTTTCAGGTCAAGTACGCATTTATGAAAATCAATCAGGAGTTTGGAC
>CAYGQJ010000076.1:0-12000 GCA_964351845.1 uncultured Flavobacteriaceae bacterium
TTTTCTTTTTTTCATTGCCAAAAAAAGAACCAGATTCCCACCTTCGTGGGAACAAGAGGCTAGACTGGCGAAACCTTGTCTAAATTTATTGCTTTATCCCTGAATTTCAAAAACTCGCTACGCTCAGACAGTGCGAAATTCTACGGGATATTCACTTCAAATTTGACGACAACTTTTCAAAGGTCAAAAACAGTATAAAAATACATTCCCATCTAAAAATCAACTTATTTTCAATAACGAATGTGTTTTCTACACTACTGAGACCCCTAGCATCAAAAGAATGATATTCCCATCATGTCTGTTCGAGCGCAGTCGAGAACTATAGTAAACACTAGATCTCTTAGGGATCTCAATTGCGCTCGAACGGACGCTACTCTTTCAATTAGTATTCCACACGCTCATAAGCGCAACAAGCTGGTAAGTCTTTATACGTACCATCTTTTGCTTTATGATTTTTGGTATCGTGCCCTACGTTTGCAACTGCTTTTTCAATCGCATCTAGATTGGTTGCTTTTGTATCATAACTCACTTCCAAAAGTTTGGTCTTTTGATTCCAATCAGCAGTTGCAACACCGGCTACGTCTATGGTTGCTTTTACGATACGCGCCTGACACATCTCACATTTACCAGCTACAAATACACTTTCTGTGGTCAGATCTGCATCTGCTGCAATCGCCTCTTTGGGAGCACCTCCCATTTCTTCTACAGTTCCATCAGAACGGGTCACGCGACCAGACATAGGCGTATAGCCTGCTTTGACCACCTGCTTTTCTACGGCTTCAATGGTCAATGCTTTCTCTGTAGGATAGGTAAAGCTAAAATCACCCGTCTCAATATCAATTTTTACATTTTTAATGCCTTTGAATTCCTTAAACTTTTTCTCAAGTCCGTAGGCACAAAAAGGACATCCTAGACCGTCTACTTGTACTTCAAATTGATCATACATCTTTTGTGCTTGTACTGCGGGTATTGCCATGATCACGGCAAATACAATTAAAATGATTTTTTTCATAATGCTGTTTTTTATGTGTTAAAACGTGTATCTCGTACCGAGAAAAACACTGTAATTTAATTCTCTAGTGACATCCATATTTTGAATCAGCGGTAATTGTACAGCAAGGTCAAAAGTGATATTTTTTCCTGCGTATTGAATCCCTTGCGCATAGAGCAATTGATACCAATCTCTTTCTGTAAATAAGGAGCTGGTATATTCAAAATATAAATTGATTTGTTTGTTTGGATATTGTGGTTTGAGTAAGGGTAAGCCTACGCCAAATTTTGTACGGAATTCATCTACCGTAGCTTCGGGGGACCAATTGTATCCCACCTCTGTGGAGATGCCGTACTTTAAGGTTTCATATCCAGAAACCACACCATAATAGCCCTCGTAAAAACCAGTACTCAATCCTATGAGATCTAATTTTTCTCCTGTGGGAATACTTTGAAAGGTTTTGGCAATGACTCTAAAGGTCTTTCCTGTAGCATCTTTTCGGAAGAATTGATACTTCCCTAAGACTTTAATATCGGCGAGTGTGCTCCCTGAGGCACCATTCTCAAAATCATAATGTAAGTACGGTATGTGTACGGCAAATAATGAGTTGGAGGTGGGTAAATAGTGGAGCATGATAGGAACATAGACGGCACTAGCTCGCTCTGTGTTTCTAATTTCTGTTAAGGTTTTGGCGGTAAAACTACCTCCTCCTAACATAATAGGTTTATCTGCTGTAATTGGGGGTCCTTGTGCGTACGCTTTCGCGAAAGCGAATAGTGCAAAAACCAAAAATAAGTGTTTCATGATATTGTATATGTATGATTAAACTTTACTAAATCGGGTAAAGCATCATACATCAAATCAAAAACTGCTCGTAAAGAATAACAAAATCGTGTGCAATATCGGGTGGTGGATACCCATCAAAAGGAATAGAATGCGCTGCTGAATCTATAAAAACAGGCACATACGATGTGAACAAAGCAGGAACAAAATCTTGCTGCTCAAGAGTTGTTTTTTGGAAAGAAGTCGTGAGTTCGTCTTGCCCTTCTATGATAATTTGCTCATCATGACAGCAGCTTTTCCCTTTCATTTCTGGAGATGAACTATTTTCTGAAGCCATCATCGCCATGTCCATGCCACAACTTTTTGCTTCTTTAAAAACAGCTATATCAATCAAGGTATCTCCACAAAAATGCATATCTACCGTAAATGACATCGTCGTAAAGATGACAACGCATGACATGGCGATTGCTACTATTTTATGGAAAAATGCTTTCATAATTTTATGTAAATTTACAAAAATTCCGCGACTTCCCATTTTAGATTAACAAAGCCTTAGGATGTCAACTAGTAAGATTCTTGTAGTTTTGTAGACGAAAAAGAAAACATACTCATACACTATGAAATTATCTATGATCCTCACAGGGCTTGTTCTTGCTATTTCTTGTCAGAGCAAACCCTATAAAATAAGTGAACCTACAGCGTCACTTGATCCTGTTCAAACACAACCCCAAGACGGACTCGCAAAAGCTTATTTTGCCAGTGGTTGTTTTTGGTGTGTCGAAGCCATTTATGAAAGTGTCAAAGGCGTTAAAGAATCTATTTCTGGATACAGCGGTGGTCACACAGAAAATCCAACATACCAATCTAGTAATACAGGGCGCACAGGGCATGCAGAAGCGGTAGAGATTTATTACGACCCCAACGTCGTCTCTTTTGCCACCCTTGTCGATGTGTATTTTGGCTCTCAAAATGTCACTCAAGTGAATGGTCAAGGACCCGATAACGGATCACAATATCGCTCGATTATTTTTTATCAAAATGAACAAGAAAAAGAAATCATCCTTCAGAAAGTAAAAGAACAAGAAAAAATATACGGAGAAGGCAAAGTCGCTGCTTCCATCTTACCTTTTCAGAAATTTTGGAGAGGCGAAGACTATCATCAGAACTACGAGCGCTTGAATCCAGGGAGCAGATACATACAAGGAGTCTCTATTCCAAGATTACGTCGTTTTCAAGCAAAATTCCCTCAGTTGCTAAAAGAAAATACACATTAATCCTGATTAAGGTTTCCGAACCTTCAATTCAAATAACAATGGATACAAACGGTCTTTAGTCACATAAAGGCCGTTTTCATTTTTAATAAGATCTGGCAATACATCGTACGGACTCTCATCATGTTCTCTTAGAAATTCCACGATAAGTCCTTGTTCCGTCAGCGCAGATACCACGGCTCCCAATCCGTGATTCCATCCATACTCCTTACTCATCATCGACGAATCACTATCGGCATAGGTGCCTTCATACTCTTCATAAATCACTTCCTTTTGGTGATAACCGTAACGTAATACTGCTTTTCCAGCCGTATAATCAAACATCCAAACCAGTGGATGAAATTCTACCATATAAAATACCCCGCCAGATCGAAGTCGCTCGGCAATCATCTTTCCCCAAGGTTTTAGATCGGGCAACCATCCTATGGTCCCGTAACTTGTATATACAATATCAAAGTGTTCTTTTACATGATCAGAAGTTTCTAGTACATTACATCGCACAAAGGTGGCGTCTAGCTGAAGATCATTGGCAAGCTTTTGCGCTAACACAATGCCTTCATCACTTAAATCGACACCCGTACACCGAGCACCCATTCTAGAAAAACTTAAGGTATCCTGACCAAAATGACATTGTAAATGCAATAATGATTTTCCGCTCACATCGCCCAAGGCCTGTAATTCATAAGTATTTAAAGACGTTTCTCCCGCAAGAAATCCATCCATATTATAAAAATCACTTTGGGCGTGAATGGCTACTTTTTGATTCCATGTATCTCGATTAACTTCAAAATAATCAGCGTTGGCGTCAGACATAATGTGTATTTTTGAAATAAAACTTTGAAAAAGATACTACATTTTGACAAAAATGCTATCGATGGGATGGAAAAGCGATTTAGAGCTAATTTCATTAATAGTGTGACAGGCTACAAATCGGCAAATTTATTAGGAACCATTGACAAGGACGGTATTACCAATCTTGCTGTTTTCAGTTCTGTCACCCACTTAGGAAGCAATCCTGCCTTGATTGGCTTTGTGACCAGACCTACAGTCGTACCAAGACATACCTATGCAAATATAAAAAATACGGGCGTTTTTACGGTAAATCATATCCATGCGGGGATTATTGAAGAGGCGCATCAGACGTCGGCACGATATGATCCAGAAATCTCTGAGTTTGATGCCACGGGGCTCACTCCAGAATTTATCAAAGAAAATACAGCCCCTTTTGTCAAAGAAGCCCATATCAAAATAGCGTGTCGTTATGTCAATGAATATGCTATTCAAGAAAACGGCACCTTACTAGTTGTAGGTGCTATAGAAGATATTTACCTCCCCGAAGATATCCATACCGAGGATGGCTGGATTGATCTGGGTAAAACACGCGGCGTTACTATTAATGGGTTGGACAGCTATGCAGAACCCCAATTACTAGACCGTTTACAGTATGCAAAACCAGATGCTCCTACTGCGTCTATTCTTAAAAAGTAAAGGGAGTTTCAAAGGGATTTCCTTTATCTTTGCTACAATTTCTTAGTATGCTTTTGCGAAAGCGTACGTAACATACAACATAACTATGCAATTATCCAAAATTCCTAAACTTAAACACACAGATGGAGATAACTTCTTTTTACTTGCTGGACCTTGCGCCATTGAAGGAGAAGAGATGGCCATGCGTATTGCCGAAAAAGTATTAGAGATCACGACAAAATTAGAAATCCCTTATGTTTTTAAGGGGAGTTTTAGGAAAGCCAATCGGAGTCGTGTTGATAGTTTTACAGGCATTGGAGATGAGAAAGCATTAGAAATTCTTGCCAAAGTTTCTGAAAAATTTGACGTTCCTACTGTCACCGATATTCATGAAGCATCAGATGCGGCCCTAGCGGCGCAGTATGTAGATGTACTTCAAATACCTGCTTTTTTAGTACGGCAAACAGCCCTTGTGGTTGCTGCTGCAGAAACAGGAAAAGTAGTCAATCTAAAAAAGGGACAATTTATGTCTCCAGAAAGCATGCAACATGCAGCTAGAAAAGTAACAGATTCTGGTAATGAGCAAGTCATGATCACTGATCGAGGGACGATGTTTGGGTATCAGGACATGATTGTCGATTTCAGAGGCATTCCTACCATGAGACAATATGCTCCAACTGTATTGGATGTAACGCATTCCCTGCAACAACCTAATCAAACAAGTGGTGTCACTGGTGGTCGTCCAGATATGATTGAAACGATTGCCCGCGCAGGCATTGTCAATCATGTGGATGGTCTTTTTATAGAGACACATTTTGATCCTGCTAATGCCAAAAGTGACGGCGCTAACATGCTTGATCTTGCCTACTTAGAAAAATTACTGACCAATCTAGTGGCGATTCGGAAAACGATTAATACGTTGTAGCCTATACATTACAACAAACCTAGTATCAAAAAACGCATATTCAAAGAAAATGAATATGCGTTTTTTGTTTTACGAATAGGGAGCCTTCCCCCAAAGGCTCCCTGCTTGCTAGATAAGGTACATAATATCCTTAAAATTGATTAGCAAGTTTACGTTATCGTTGGGTTTCTACAAACATAACCGTAAAAACATAAAAATACCCTTAAATTAATAAAAGTTAACATTACTATAATATTGACTACGTCTTTTTATTGAGCTTTTCGGCTGCTTTCAAAATATCTTGTAATACCCTCACATCGATATCTTCTAAGGTATAATATCGCAACGATCTGAGAGATTTACGCTTCTCTCCATCGATGAGGTGCTCCTTGTGAATATCAATATGAATTCCATTTACAAAACCTACATCCACAAATGTTTTTCTAAAATTAAGAAAACAATACATTTTCCCGTGGACACTATAAAAAGGCAAATGCCATTTAAACTGTTCTTCTACCTCAGGAACCGTATGTTTGATGATCGCCTGCAACTCCATGAGAATGCTACGCCACGGTTCAGGTTTTGATACGATATAATTTTCGGCTGGGTTCAAGAGAATACTATTTATTTTAATACATTTAAGTGCCAATAATAAACTTAAATGTATTAAAATTTGAAGATATATGGAATAAGTGGGCTTGGAGCTGATAAAAGAGTCTTTGAATTTTTAACGCTAGACTATGAGTTCATTCCTATAAATTGGATCACTCCTCACAAAAACGAACCTATTAAAGAGTACTCAAATAGAATAAGTACTGTCATTGATACACATAATGATTTTTGCTTGATTGGTGTTAGTTTCGGGGGATTAATCGCCACTGAAATACATCAGCTATTGAAGCCTAAGGCAACAATCCTGATATCTTCTGCGCATACAAAAAATGAACTAAGACCTATTTATAGTTGGTTTGGGAAAACAAAATTGATCCAATTACTACCTTCATTTCTATTTGACCCACCAAGATTTATTGCCAATTATGTTTTTGGCGCAAAAAACACAAAACTACTTAATGACATTCTAGACGATACTGATGTGACCTTTGCTAAATGGGCTGTCACCGAATTAATAAATTGGAAACATATCACACCATCAGAATATGTCTTAAAAATAAATGGCACAAACGACAAACTAATCCCTCCAAAAGGAAATACAAAAATGGAATTAATTGAAAATGGAGAACATTTTATGATTGTTGATAGAGCTGATGAAATCAGTGATCTAATAAATGATCATATACAATATGCCATAAAAAGATAAAAACTCATTTTAGATATTCTCACAAAATTTCAAAACAAATGTAAGAGAATTGAACCCTTGGCTATCGCCCTGCGATTAAAATCCCTATTTTTAAGCAACTTTATACCTAAACACCATGAGTTCACGACGTGATTTTGTAAAAAAAACAGCCATCATCGGTGCAGGAATTGCACTTGCCCCTAACCTAGCCTATAGCGCCACGGATACCAAAAAAGACATTCTCAGAGTAGGTCTGATTGGCGTAGGACTGCGAGGCACCAATCACCTCACCAATTTATTACAACGTAAAGATGTGACCGTAGAAGCCATCTGCGATATCGATCCTGCGAGAATTACCATTGCCAAAGAACATATTGCCAAAGCAGGGTTTAAAGCGCCAAAAGTCTTTGGTAAAGATGACTACGATTATAGAAATCTCTTAGAAGAAACCGCTATTGATGCTGTGATTATTTCTACCCCTTGGTTGTGGCACACCCGCATGGCGGTAGATGCCATGAAAGCAGGAAAATATACAGGCGTCGAAGTTTCGGCAGCCAACACCATGGAAGAATGCTGGGATCTTGTCAATACCCATGAAACCACAGGAAGTCATGTCATGATCCTAGAAAATGTAAATTACCGACGTGATATTATGGCGGTCCTCAATATGGTACGTCAAGAAGTATTTGGAGAACTCATCCATTTTAGATGTGGCTACCAACATGACTTGCGTTTTGTTAAACTAAATGACGGCGTCACTCCGTATGGAAAAGGCGTTGAGTTTGGAGACAAAGGAATTTCAGAATCCAAATGGCGTACACAACATTCGTTATTACGCAACGGCGATGTGTATCCTACACACGGTGTAGGGCCTATGGCGACCATGTGTAATATCAATCGAGGGAATCGGTTTGTATCCATGACTTCACATGCGACCAAAGCCGTTGGTATCAATAAATATATTGTTGAAAACGGAGGAAAAGACCACCCAAATGCAAAACTAAAATGGAAACAAGGCGATGTCATCACTTCGACGATTGATACTGCGAACGGCGAAACGATTATTGTGACCCATGATTGTAATTCCCCTCGTCCCTACTCACTTGGATTCAGAGTACAAGGAAGTCAAGGCCTATGGGAAGTGGATGGAAGTCGGATCTATATAGAAGGAAAAAGCGAACCCCATCGTTGGGATGATGCCAAGGCATGGTTAGAGAAATATGACCACCCGCTCTGGAAAAAATATGGCGAATATGCGACAGGATCTGGCCACGGAGGCATGGACTTTTTTGTACTAAATGCCTTTGTAGAGTCGGCGAAACAGAATGTAGCACCACCATTGGATGCCTATGACGCAGCCGCATGGAGTGCGATTACGCCACTTTCTGAAGCATCGATTGCGAATAATGGCGAGCCACAAGATTTTCCCGATTTTACGAGAGGATTATGGGTGAGCCGCAAGCCGTACAATTGGATGAAAGATACCTACTAGTGCCGACTATGATTTCAAAAGCACCCGGACGTATTTGCCTTTTTGGGGATCATCAGGATTATTTAGAACTCCCTATTATTGCCTGCGCGATCAATCGATATATAACCGTACGAGGAACACCTAATGGTACCGATTCCTTTATGATCAACTTGCCTGATCTTAGAAAAAAAGAAGAAGTACGCTTTCGCGAAAGCGATCTCATCCCCACCAAAGGAGCGCATCTCAAAACAGTCTTGTATGTCGTGCAAAACTATGGTTGTATTCCTAACCAGGGCTATGATATGACCATACAAGGCGATATTCCTATCAATGCTGGTTTGTCGAGTTCTTCCGCTATGGTTGTGGCATGGGTGCAGTGGTTGTTTACCACGTTTGGATGCAATCAACGCATCACTCCTGAATTCATAGGCAAAGTAGCCTTTGAAGCCGAAGTTACTGCTCAAAACTCCCCTGGCGGAAAAATGGATCAATACACCAGCGCGATCGGCGATATGATTTACCTAGAAACCAATGTAAGATCAAAACATCGCAAGATAGATACGATCTTAGAAGGACTGATTATTGGCGAATCGGGTGTTTCAAAAAATACTGTGGGGGTACTCGGAGATATTAAAGGCAAGTCTCTAGAAGCCATTGCCATCGTACAAAAAGAAGTTCCTGCCTTTGCGCTTGCTTCGGCGACGCTTGACTCGTATGAAAGGTATAAAACAGGATTACCAACAGACCTTCAACCATTTTTCTATGCGGCGATACAAAACCATTTGATTACGCAAGAGGCGGTTTTCGCTTTAAGCGAAAAAGAAATTGACTATACACACATCGGACACTTATTAAATGCACATCACGCTGTTTTAAAAAATACCTTGCACATCACGGTTCCTGTGATTGATGCGATGATTGATGCGGCATTAGTGGCGGGTGCGTATGGTGCAAAAATAGTAGGATCCGGCGGCGGCGGATGTATTTGTGCCCTGGCACCTCTAGAAAAACAAGACGCGGTAGTCCAAGCGATACAAGATGCTGGCGCCAAAGATGCGTATCGCGTAACCATCAGTAAAGGAGCGCATATCTTATGACAAACACACTCATTATACTCGCGGGCGGGGCTTCTTCCCGCATGAAAAAACCAACAACTTCAGCACTTTCTGAAGAGATGGTCACGCAGGCAAATACACGGAGTAAAGCGCTTATTTTACTGCATGACCGACCGATGCTTGATTACGTTTTGTATGCTGCAAAACAGGCTGGTATTACAGAAATCATTATCGTGATTCATCCCAAAGGCGAATTATTTAAGGAGTACTACGGACCCCAAGATCATGGAAATGATTTTCATGGATTAACCATTTCGTATGCGGTGCAACATATCCCTGAAGATCGAGAAAAACCGCTGGGAACAGCCGATGCTGTTTTACAGGCCATAGAGCAATATCCAAGGTTAAAAACGGATTCTTTTCTGGTCTGTAATTCGGACAATTTATATAGCACGAAGGCTTTTTTCGCTTTACGCGAAACCAAAAACGCACATGTGTTCTTAAATTATGATCGAGACGCACTTCAATATCCTATGGAACGTATTGCCCGATTTGCCTTAACCAAAACAGATGCTGAAGGATATTTGCAAGACATCATTGAAAAACCTGATGCTTCGCGTGTGCAGGGGTATAAAAATCCAGATGGGACCTTTCGCGTCAGCATGAATATTTTCAAATTTGAAGGCTCATCCTTTTATCCATATTTGGTTGTCTGTCCTATGCATGCTGAACGTCTTGAAAAAGAACTTCCCACGGCGATTCTTGCGATGGTCACTGATCATCCAAAAGCCATGCTCGCGATTCCTTTTGCAGAACACGTCCCTGATTTAACAGGAAAAGATGATATTTTTATTTTGAATCAGTATCTTTCTACACATATTCCAACCCTAGACTGGGACCAACAACTTTAGACCTATGATTGATTTATCCACTTTAGACCTTGTGATCATTTTTGCCCTTTTTGCTATCATCCTCTCCGTAGGTATTTATGTGGGCAGAACCTCGGGAAAAGATACGGCACAGTACTTTTTATCAGGGCGTAGTATGCCTTGGTGGTTACTCGGACTTTCGATGGTGGCAACCACGTTTTCTACAGACACACCGAATTTGGTTACTGATATTGTGCGTACCAACGGAGTTTCTGGAAACTGGGTATGGTGGGCGTTCCTCGTGACAGGTTTACTCACCGTTTTTGTATACGCCAAACTCTGGCGAAAATCAGAAGTAAAAACCGATATTGAGTTTTATGAATTACGGTATGGCGGTGTTCCGGGGAAATTTTTACGTTGGTTTAGAGCCGTGTATTTAGGGATTATTTTTAATGTCTTAGCGATGGCAGGCGTGACACTGGCGGCTATCAAAATAGGGCAAGTTATGCTAGGATTAGATCCCGTGACAACAGTCGTCATTGCGGGTGCCATTACCGTGGTGTTTAGTGCCATTGGTGGATTTAAAGGCGTGGTCTACACCGATTTTATTTTATTCTTCGTAGCGATGGCAGGTGCTTTTGGCGCTGCCTATTACATCGTAGGTATGCCTGAAATAGGCGGATTGGATGCCTTGATGGCACATGAAAATGTAAAAGACAAACTCAATATCTTACCCGATTTTGATGATACCAATACCTTAATCACCTTACTTATTATTCCGCTTGCCGTACAATGGTGGAGTAGTTGGTATCCCGGATCAGAACCTGGAGGAGGTGGCTATGTGGCACAGCGCATGTTGGCCGCCAAAGATGAAAATCACGCGATAGGGGCTACCTTTTTTTACAATATTATGCATTATGCATTACGCCCATGGCCGTGGATTTTGGTCGCACTAGCTTCGCTTGTGGTGTTTCCAGATCTTGCTAGTATTCAAGAAGCCTTTCCGAATGTATCTGAAGACAAACTTGGGCATGACCTTGCCTATTCTGCCATGCTGACGATGCTTCCAAGCGGACTGTTAGGACTTGTTCTTGCGTCACTTTCTGCCGCCTATATGAGTACCATTAGTACCCATCTCAATTGGGGGGCTTCGTATGTGGTTAATGATTTTTATGCACAACAAATTAAACCAGATGCTACCGAGAAAGAATTGGTGGCGGTAGGTCGGATTACGACGGTGATTTTAATGGTGATCAGCGCGATTATAGCATTGGCACTTACCAATGCAAAACAGCTTTTTGACATCATTTTGATGTTTGGCGCTGGGACAGGGCTCATTTTTATCCTTCGTTGGTTCTGGTGGCGTATCAATGCATGGACAGAAATTAGTGCCATGATTGCGTCTGGCGTCATTTCGATACTCGTTACTTTTTCGCCTTTAGGAGAAATATTATTTGGGGAAGATGGGACTTTTCCTGGGTACGCGAAATTTCCCTTTGTTGTCTTCTCATCGACCATCATCTGGTTACTCGTTACGTTCTTGACCCAACCCGAGTCTAAAGAAGTACTCTACCGTTTTTACAAGAAAACCCAACCAGGAGGGCCTGGATGGAAGAAAGTACTCCATGATGCGCAAGAAGATGAAGAAGAACTCATCCAAACCTCTGAAGCGTGGAGTGTTCCTGCGGGAATCTTAGCAATGCTGGTGGGCTGTGTTTTTATTTATAGTGCAATGTTTACCACGGGATACTTTATCTACGGAGAAACCACCAAGGCCTTTGTATTACTCGCTACCTGTATCGCCTCTGGAATCGTTTTATCACAGATTTGGAAACGTATTAAGGGGAAAGTGCTTTAAAATAGAACACTATGCTATTTTTAAAATATGATGT
>CAYGQJ010000076.1:12100-13749 GCA_964351845.1 uncultured Flavobacteriaceae bacterium
ATTATAAAGCGTATTAGTAAGAAATTGATGAAATAACAAAAATTTCACAGCAGGTATACAAGAGTATTTATATATTTGAACGTATGAAAAAGATGTTAGTTACACTTCTCGTCGTCGTCACATTTTCGAGCGTTATTTCTGCGCAAGAAAGTACTGCGATATACAAAGAGGCTTTGCGTATTATTGAGAATAGTCCGACGTTTAAAGAATTAGGAATTGAGACGTACACAACTTCTAAACTAACAACGAGTTTTGGAAATCAAGCCTATGCTTTTTGGTTAGATGACTCGACCTTAGAGTTTCCCGATCGTGACTTTGAGAATTTTTTTGGCGAACTATACGTGCCTATTGAGATTCCTACCTTTAAAGAGCTTCGCAAGAAGAGAAGATCAAATTTTGTCTTCGTTGTTACCGAAACAGAGAACAATAGATTTGCTATTGAAATCTTAGTTTTCAAAAGAAGGCACAGAGGCAAATTTCCAAAGTTCTACCAAGGAAAAAGCTATTCGTTTCTCTTTAGGAAGGATTCAGAAAACAGGGTAAAACTGATTCATAATTTGGAGGTTATGAATAATTAAACTTAACCAAGTCTATCTATTATAAATAACGGTGTATTTCTAAACTGAGTTGACGCTTCTTCTTCCCATGTGATAGCATCATTGCCAAGTTGATTCATTGTTAATGAATCGCCCCCGTGAATTCTAGACTCTTCTTGTCTGGTTAGTATTTTCATAGCAGAAATTATTTTAATAAAGCTCTAAATTATATCATACACGGCAACAAGAGTAATCCACGATCATAATTAACTTCATTTTAAAATAATGTTTCTTTTACAGAACTAAAGCAACAAAACTTATTTTCTCTTTTTCCTTTGCGCATCTCAAAATAAATAGTAACTTTGAATTTCAAAGTACTTTATTATGGAGTCAAATAAATATTTAGAAGATATTGTCAGTATCAAGTCGATGATGAGCAAATCCTCACGATTTATGTCCTTAAGCGGACTTTCAGGCATACTGGCTGGAGTCTATGCCTTGATTGGCGCTTTGGTAGCTCATAACATTCTTACAACCGAACAGCTTACCTCTGGTGGTGCTAGGTATGCCTCGGTTGTAGGATTGATTGAAGCTTTCATCGCTCACCCATCGGGCGGTAAACTATTCTTAGTTGCGTGTATCGTACTGATTGCTGCTGTGGTCACAGGTATTATACTCACGGTACGTAAAGCCAAAAAACACCAAGAAAAAATATGGGACCCTTCCTCGAGACGATTACTGATTCATTTTGCGATTCCACTGTTTACAGGTGGTGTATTTTGTGTGGTTTTATTACAATATGGGCTCATCGGTCTTGTGGCTCCGTGTACCTTGATTTTTTATGGGTTAGCACTCATTAATGCGAGTAAATTTACGTTAGGAGATATTAAATATTTAGGCCTTGCCAATGTGATTATAGGATTAATCAGCACCCAATTTATAGGCTACGGCCTCTACTTCTGGGCACTTGGTTTTGGTATTTTTCATATCATTTATGGAACTAAAATGTATTTGAAACACGATATTAAAAAAGAATGACGGGTGGTTGTTTTAGAGAAAACGTATTTTTTATAAACGTTTTCTCTAAAACTTTCCGTAACAAAAACTATAAGG
>CAYGQJ010000076.1:13849-20106 GCA_964351845.1 uncultured Flavobacteriaceae bacterium
AAACTAGAGAAAGAAAAGTATTAAAAAACGTACTTTTACACGTATATAATTTCGCGAAAGCAAAATAAAAAATGTCCATAATAACCAACATAAATAAAGCTTTTGATCACAGGATTCGTCTTGGGATCATGAGTGTGTTGATGGTCAATGAAAGTGCCGACTTTAAAGAGCTCAAAGAACTCCTAGGTGCCACCGATGGGAACTTGGCGAGTCATACAAAAGCATTGGAGAAGGAAGACTATATCACCGTAAACAAAACCTTTATTGGCAGAAAACCAAATACTAGTTACACCGCCACAAGAAAAGGAAAAACGGCTTTCAAAAAACACATAGAAGCCCTAGAAAAACTCATTGGAAAATAATATGTACCAAAGCTAAAACTATATTTTTTTATCATTTTACTTTGAAAAACAAAGTACTTTTAAATTATGAAAACACTACGCTACTTATTTTTAGAACGCCTATACGAATGGAGCAAACTCCCCTATCGACTTCTCTTTAAAAAAGAAGCAGCTTGGGGCATTCCAGTTAAAGAGTTACTTCGCTATCCGCTAGAGAGTTTGGGGTATCATCTCGGTTGCTTCTTACTACAACACAACTTTACATCAGAACCTCAACTGGAAGATCACGATATCTATCATGTACTGACAGGAAGTGGAATTTCAGTTCCCGAAGAGATTGCGATGCAGTTTTATCTTTTTGGTAATGGAAAACGGTCACTCTATCTGTTTCTGGTTTTGGCACTTGGAACGGTTTTATTCCCAGATCACATCAAACGCTTTTGGAAGGCTTATACAACTGGAAAAAAAGCACATCCCTTTTACCATCTTAATTTTTTAAAACTATTACATCAACCGCTCACCACATTACAATACACCTTTAAAATTAATACACTATGAAACGTCAACTTATTTTATGGATCAGTGCTTTAGGATTTAGCACCTTATTTTATCAGCAAGACCTCGGTTTGAATATGTTCCTTTTTGCCATGATTGCCGTGATTACGGTATTTTTTGCACGAAGAGAAGCGTTCGCTCGATCGGATATGCGCATCGCAACAGGGGTGTATCTTATGACTTCGCTGTTTGTCTTCACCAATCACAGTACGCTTGCTATTTTTATGTCATTTATTACATTCATTGTCTTTACAGGCACGATTTCTGGAGCAAAAAATGCTATTTATGTTCAAGGAATTAATGGGTTATACCAGTCATTATTGGGGGCACTTCATTATTATACGTCTCCAAAAAAAGAACGAGCCACCGTCACGCCACAAAAAAAGCGGGATTATGGTTTTATTCTTTTGTGTGTGCTCTTAGTGATCGGTCTTCCTGTCATTTTTGCGGCTTTGTACAGTCATATCAATCCCATTTTTGAAAAATGGATCAATGCTATTGATCTTTCATTTATTAGTATTTCTTGGCTACTGATGACCCTGATGGGGTATGTATTAATCAGTAATATTACAGCGCCTGCAGCGCTGCAGATGCTTACAGATGCCGATAGCGACTTACGTCAAACCATGATAGAAATCCCTATCGCTGAAGCGCAAGAACCTGTCTTGCATAAAGAACAATTACTAGGATCGCTCGTCATAGGAGCGCTTAACGCACTTATTCTCTTTTTCTTGGTGGTTGATATTTGGTATGTGACCCATACACCGTTTCTACATGCATCTGAATTATCAAAAGCAGTACATGAAGGCGTAGGAGCTTTAATCGCTTCGATTGTTATTGCCATTACCTTGATTATTCTTCTTTTTAGAGGAAGTCTTAATTTTTACAAAAACAGCCGTCGACTTCGCATCCTTACCTATTGCTGGATTTTTCTAAATATCGTTCTTGTACTAGTAACTACTTTTAAAAATTACATTTATATCACCGATTTTGGACTTACCTATAAACGTATTGGAGTACTCATGTATCTCACCTTATGTATTGCAGGTTTAATCACCACCTATTTGAAGGTAGCATATCGCAAAAACATCTACTACCTCATACGTTTCAACGCTAGAATTGTATTTATGCTGATCGTATTGATGAGTAGTTTCAGTTGGAACCGCGAGATTACCCGGTATAACCTATCTCAAGTAGCACGTCCTGATTTAACCTATATAGAGTTCATGAGCGGAAATCATATGGATCTTTTATACGCTTTCGCGAAAGCGCACCCAGAAAAATTCTCTTATGTATCCATGGAAAACATAGAACGGAAGCACACCTACTATCTAGAGAACTTAGAAAATGAAACCTGGCAGTCTACCACCTTGCAGGGTATAAAACACAGAAAAAAATGATCAAAAAAATCAATTATCCCATCAACCGATTTGCGCTAAAACTCGCTTTATTTAGTCTCTGTTTGGGTATCCTGCAAGTCATTATATATGCGATATACCCTAATGAAACTTCGCTATTTATAGGATTATTTCATTTATACCCAACCATTGCGATACATACCATCGTGCTCTTGATGGTTCTCGTAAATGGGATTAAAAATTACAGAGACATGGCCGAGCATTTTTTAGTCATCGTAGTCATGCTTGCTAACATTCCTATCGCCATCGGTTGCTTTTATGCTGTGATGGCCATTAATAGTTTCTAAATTAAAATGCTTTTTTACATGAAAAAACACATCATCTCAAAATTGAACGAACTCAGTAGTTTGTTTGTAGGCTTTCTTTTGTGTGCCGCATTATTAACGATGCGCATTAAAGTCACGGAGTCGTTTCAGTATCTCTTTCTAGTATGGAATCTATTCCTCGCTTTTATCCCGTATGGAATCACATTTATACTAGGAAGTCAAGAAAAGTGGCAGCGCTCTTGGTGGATGCTCACGCCTATCCTAGGACTATGGCTCTTATTTTTACCAAACACACCGTATTTGATCAGTGATTTGCAACACATATACCACGCTCCAAGAGAAATGGTATGGTATGATGCAATGTTGTTGTTTGTATTTGCAATTTATAGTTTGTGTATCATGACGCTGACCATTCAAGAAATGAGAGGGATTCTTTCTAAAAAAATTCCTGTAAAGTGGATTCCCATTGTGATTGCTTCTGTCTTTATTTTATGCGGATTTGGTATTTATTTGGGTCGGTTTTTACGATGGAATAGCTGGGATATTATACAAAACCCTATGACACTTTTTGAAGATATTGCCATGCGCATACGTCACCCTTTTACCTATGCAAAAACATGGGTGGTTACTTTTGGTTATGCGGGCATCACTAGTTTGTTTTATGTGTGGTATACGTCTCTTATAAAATCTAAAGATTCATAATATGTAAAAGTTACTCCCTCATCCCTGTTTCTCCTAGAGGGAGAAATGCTATATTTTAAAACCCTATTTTTTATTGTTATGAGATTTAAATTATCGTATTTCCTTGCCTTCTGTCTGCTTCTTATCATAGAAGTAGGCATTGCCTTGTATGTAGATGATCAGATTATCCGTCCATTTATAGGCGATCTTCTTGTGGTGATCTTGATGTATTGTTTTGTGCGTGCTTTCACCAAACTCCCATACCTTAAAGTAATTATAGGTGTACTCCTTTTTGCATATCTTGTTGAAGCGCTCCAAGCGACTTCTTTTATCGATTGGGCAGGACTGTCTGACCACAAGATGGCAAAAATCATCCTCGGCAGCACCTTTGATTGGAAAGATCTGTTAGCGTATACAGTAGGTGCTATGCTTATTCTTATATTTGAAAGTAGCAAGACATATTCACAAAAATGAAGAAAGTAATACTATATGATTTAGACCATACGCTGTTTGATTCCAAAACGTTAGATAGGGCTATTTTTCAACCGGCATTTGACACCTTACTAGAAAGTGAATTAAGTACTGAGAATAGGTTTAACGAACTAAAAAATGACTTCTTTTCTATTTCGCTAAATGCATTTATAGAAAAATACCTTAATGAACAATCAAAAAAGCGGTTCATTCAAAGCTTAAGAGATATCGGTTCTTTACCTAAGTTAGAAACGTATAGTGATGGGTATGTAGTGCCGCAAATTGGTACTGTGAATTATTTGGTGACTTCTGGATTAAAGGAATTTCAGAATCAAAAAATTGATGCTTTAGGTATTAGAGATTGGTTTAAGGATATATACATTGATGATCCTATACTTCCCAAATGGAAGGATAAAGAGGAAATTATGAGGCTGATCATACATAAGCATCATTATGACATATCTGAGGTATTAGTCGTTGGAGACAACCCTGAATCAGAGATCAAAGCTGGTAATACCATTGGAATTGACACCGTACAAATTCTAAGAGAAGGTATTAAGGCTTCCGAAACAGCAAAGTATAGGATCAAAAGTTTACATGAACTCAATAAATACGTCTTACAATAATTCGTATGATGCGCTAGGCGCTTTGCTAATTCTTATATTTGAGAAATAAGAAATGGATTATCATTTAGTAGTAAAATATAAAAACAGTCAAAAATTATTCTCATCATTTTCTGAAAGTATTTTTCCGGAAATTGATGAGTATGTAAAAAAAACATGCATTCATAAGCTGACACATTTAGAAATAGGCATTGAGGATATAGTTAAAATGGCTTCTAAAATTACATCTTTATTGAATACTTTTTTTACCCATAAATATATACATAAAGAGTACAAATTATTTAGAGCAAAATCCATCCAAAAGGTTACTTATTTAGAAAAAGTGTACTATTTGCATATTGGAAGTGTTGAACATCACAGGATTCAATTTCTAGAATTATTAAATCAAATTATTAAAAATAATGGAATTATCATTTTGTATGGAAAAGATTATTTAGAATATAAACTAGTTCAAATTTTAAGATGTATAAATGAAGAAGAATTGAAAAACAAAAGAGATATAATTGCTAGAATAGATGCTATTAAGCATCCAAACTTTAATGTAAATGAGGCATTAAAAGAATTAGAGCAAAAAGAATTTATAACAATTAATCAAGAATTAGTAGTACTTACAAAAAAGGGGGAAATATAACATATATGAACTGTCATAAAATAATACAAGACACCTACGCTCATATTATGAGTTTAGAAAACAAAGGAAACGTAGCAAGCTATATTCCTGAGTTAGGCAAAGTAGATCCTGCTCATTTTGGGGTGTGTCTTACTACAAATGATGGGACTCAATACACTGCGGGAGATGCGCACATTCCTTTTTCTATACAAAGTATCGCAAAGGTATTATCACTGAGCTTTGCCTTATCATTGGGAGATAAAACCATCTGGCAACGGCTCGACGTAGAGCCTTCTGGATCGGCTTTTAATTCGTTGGTGCAATTAGAATCCGAAAATGGGATTCCGCGGAATCCGTTAATTAATGCGGGTGCGATTGTGGTATGTGATATCTTATGCAGTCATTTAAAAGATCCAAAAAACGAATTGATTGGATACATAAGAGACGTCGCAAATAATGATAGTATTAACTTCTCAGAAAACATTGCACAGTCTGAAAAATTAAATGGCTATCGAAATGTTGCCTTAGTCAATTTTATGAAGTCCTTTGGTAATATCAAAAATGATGTCGACCAAGTGATTGATCTCTATTTTCATCTTTGTTCTATAGAAATGAACTGTTGCCAACTTTCTAAAACGTTTGGTTTTCTAGCCAATGGTGGGAAACAACTCATCACTCACAAAGAAATTTTAACGCGCTCTCAGTCAAAACGTGTGAATGCCATTATGCAAACCTGCGGTTTTTATGATGAGGCGGGTGAGTTTGCTTATAAAGTCGGATTGCCCGGTAAAAGTGGCGTGGGTGGCGGTATTGTCGCCGTGCTTCCAAATGCATATACCATTAGTGTTTGGAGCCCAAAACTCAATGAAAGAGGGAATTCGTATCGCGGCATGAAGTTTCTAGAACTCTTTACAGATACAACACACGAAACTATTTTTTAATGAGTCGTATCCGACTCTGACATAAGACCGCTTCGCTATTAGACATAAGACGTAGGACCTCATTATTCATCACCTGACAACTAGTTATAGATAAATATGATTTTTTAAAGGAGTTTTAAGTAATCTAATTTGTTTGTTCATTTTCTTTGCTTGTCCAAAGAAAACGAACCAAAAGAAAAGACACTTTTTCTTAGGTGTTTTTCGCTCAAAGCGAAAATCGAAAAAAGTTTCCTAAATTTTTTCCAAGGCTTCAAAAATTCTTAACGGAAGCTTCTTTCTACACTTGAGAAAAAGACAGAAAAAAATGTTCTTACATATAATTCATGCTTAAAACCACTAATATCTTTGCTT
>CAYGQJ010000076.1:20206-21989 GCA_964351845.1 uncultured Flavobacteriaceae bacterium
GCAGAGGCGCCACCATCTTCGGCTAAATGTTGTTGTTCATCGACAGAGGTTTCTTCTACAAACGCTTTTCCTTCCACAATGGCTTCTCCATCTGAATCTGTAGGCACAAAAAATCCGTAGTCTTTAAATTTTACATACACTTGCTCTTCTGCTCCTATATCCAAACGCATCCAGCATCCTTTGCTCTTACATACTGCTTCAATAGGTGCTTTGAACTTTACAGCAACGGAATCTCCTGCTTTTAAGTTTTTATACTGTTCTTGTACACTTGACATCGCCATCAGATTTTGATCCGTGATTTCGGCTCCATACGTTGCATAGCCTTCCTGAGTTTCTTCTGCTTCTGCTTCGGCTCTTGCTTCGGCTATAATTGCTTCTTCTTCTGCTGTTTTTACGTCAGTTTGCTCTTTACAGCTTAAAGCCACAAGAGCCAAGGCTAGTATGATCAATTTTGTTTTCATCTGTTTACGGTTTCCTTATTAATATTAATGCAAAATTATGAATTTATAAATAGCTGACGGATGTTAAATTCTTAAATTTGCACAACGCTTATAACAACCGCAATGAATATTACAAAATCAGAGAAGAGTAGAATAGAGGAGGTCGATTTTAACAACCTTACATTTGGGAGTGTTTTTACAGATCACATGTTTTTTTGTGACTATAAAGAGGGTGCTTGGCAAGAGCCCCAAATTGCACCTTATGGGCCTATCAGTATAGATCCTAGTGCCAAGGTTTTTCATTACGGGCAAGCTGTTTTTGAAGGTATGAAAGCTTTTAAAGATGATGCTGGTAAGACTTGGTTGTTTCGTCCAGAAGAAAACTGGGAGCGTATCAATACATCTTCTGAGAGATTGGCAATGCCTGCTTTTCCAAAAGAATTCTTTTTTGAAGGTTTAGAAACGTTATTAAAAATGGATACTAATTGGATCAAGGCGGGTGATGGAAACGCCTTGTATATTCGTCCTTTTGTGATTGCTACCCAATCAGGGGTATCTGCTTCCCCATCAGATAGCTATCGATTTATGATTATTTGTGCACCTGCACAAGCCTATTACTCAGGTGAAGTAAGCGTTCTCTTTGCTGAAAAATACAGCCGTGCCGCCGATGGTGGTGTTGGCTTTGCTAAAGCCGCAGGAAACTATGCTTCTCAATTCTACCCGACCAATCTTGCCAAAGAAAGAGGGTACCAACAAATTGTTTGGACCGATGCAAGTTCTCATGAGTATCTAGAAGAAGCAGGTACGATGAATGTCTTCTTTAGAGTAGGCAATACCTTATTAACGGCTCCTACAAGCGACCGTATTCTTGATGGTGTGACTCGTAAAAGTATCATCCAACTCGCAAAAGACGCAGGCATCCATGTAGAAGTACGTCGCGTGAGTGTTCTAGAAATTGTGACTGCTGCACAATCAGGTGAGCTCAAAGAAATCTTTGGTGCAGGAACTGCCGCAGTGATTGTTCCTTTTAAAAGCTTTGGACATCAAGAAAAAGATTATGAGCTTCCTTCTCAAGAAGACAGCTATGCGTCTCACTTCAAGAAAGCACTTAAAGACATACAATACAATCGCGCTGCCGATCCACACGGATGGAGACGTGAAGTGAAGTAAGTTGATGAGTTGATGAGTTGATGAGTTGATGAGAAAATAAAATTCTATGCCTTTGACGCGCTATTATTTCTCAAAATTTATACATCTTTTATATACAGATTTTTAAAATAGCATACTTTGCTATTGCAGAGTGTTAGGCTATTAGTTAGATGCTTAGTCGGTCATTTCGATAC
>CAYGQJ010000077.1:0-21642 GCA_964351845.1 uncultured Flavobacteriaceae bacterium
ATTACGATCAAGTAGTTCGCTTTACGCGAAAAAACATAAGCGGCTTGACGCCTAATCCTCAGAATTTCTTGGTATTGAAACGAGTGAAGAAGGCTAAGATGTAATTACTTATTTCTTTGAATAAGCAAAATCTTCTAATCTATTATATACGGTATAAATTTCAAAGTACTCTTTTTTAAGAAGTTTATATACAGGAAACTCCTCTTCTTTTAGTTGACCAGTAATTGTTTCCTTCTCGTATTCGATATCAAAATACTCATAATCATTATCATATTTCTTAACATTAAGTGTAAGATACTTTTCAATATTTTCTTCATTTATGCAATAAGATAAAAGCTGTCGCCTAGTAACTAACTCATCTATTGAATTCTTTTTACGAAGTTCTTCTTGGTCATTAATAAATATATCTAGTTGCTCCTCTGTTAATTTCCATTTTTCAAATCCTTTTCTGATAAAATATTCACTATAAACATCATCAATTTTTTTATCAATCTGTTGCATCTTTTCAAGGTGTATAGAGTCTTTTAACTCCATCCCATGTAATCGTCTCCATAAGACATCTGCTAGTAAACCTTCCCCAAGCTCTCCATAACTACTTTTAACAACAATATTATCTGAACTATAGGATTTTATAGATTTTTTTAAGTCAGTATTATCATATCCATAAAAAAATAAATTTCTCAAATACATATTAATACCGAAATGATTTTGAAAAGAATCTATTTGAGTAAGTGCAGTTTGATCTTTTATATCTTCAATTTCTTTTGAATGTAAACAATCATTAATTAAGAAATCAACAGCCTCATCTATGGTATTAATCAGTGTAGCTTTTTCCTTTAATTCACTAAATGAGATTTTAGGAGTTTCAATTTCTTCGTCTTTATAGTCTCTATCGAAATAATTAAAGGGTAGTATTTTTCTAGATTTGGTTCTTAAAAATGTTTTAAGTCTAGACTCATAAATTCCATACTCAAGATCAATCCAATTTTTCAACACTTCTACTTTTCCCTTATCATATTTATCTCCTATGGCAACATGTATAGGTTTGACCTTTCCTGTAATACTATCATTAAATTCTTTTAGATATTTTTCAGGTATCCGAATCTGTTTTAGATTGTCCTCGACGTCAATTGCATAATTAAGCATTTTTTCTTTTAATTCAACTCGAATTACGAATTGCAGATAATTTTTAGAATGATAAGAAGTGACTTCTTTAGTGAGTTCATTAATAGCTATTTGTGAGTTAAGAAAAATAGAAACTACTCCACGATTTACTATTCCTTTAGAAAACGTATAAAACTCACGCTTTCCAAGAGAGATCAGTTCTTTAGCATTAATTAATAGATATACAGGAATTACTTTCATTACTTAATCTTCCAATTGATTTTTAAAGATACTCTAAAAGATACGCATGTCATCAGCGATAAACTATCATTATAAGTTGTCTTTTCAGTAAATCAACGGTTTACTCTTGTAACAATTCATCATTTTCTACTACCCATATAGTGTAATCAATACAGAACGACTATGGGAGGAGAAGGAAGCATGATGGCTGCAAATGCTAGCCTCAAAGCAAACAGAGCACTTAAAAACAAACGGAAAAGAGAAGGGTTTTCTTTAGTCTCTTCTACCAATGAAAACTGGGTAGACCCCAAACAACCAACGTTTGAACAACTCATGGAAATTCGTACACGCATTCGGAAAGAAGAAAAAGCAAGACGTGTAAAAACAATCATCCTAACTTTGATCATGATCGTCCTTTTTTGTCTGGGTATTTTATATATAAGCAACCTTTAAACACCACCAGTCATGAGAAGAATACATATGGGTAGTATTGGTTTTGCTGCTTTAGGTAGAACAATTATCAAAAACAACAGAGCGCAACGTCCTGAATCCAAAAGAGAGGTTTCTTTAGTAAGTAAAACGAAACTTTATGTAGATCCAAAGAGTGCAAGTCCCACCTTATTAAAAGAAATTAAGGTGAAAATTCTAAAGGATACTAAAAAAAGGCATCAAAAAATTATTATTCTAACCAGTGTTCTGTTTATGATTTTGATACTCAGCACTTACTTCCTTATTACTAACTACTAAAAAAACAGCTATGCCATTTGGAGAATCTATGATTACGACATTACGAAGTAACAAAAGAAAAAATGTAAATGATGCTTTTTTAAAAAATGGAGTAACAACCCTAAAGGATAGAAAAAAAGGGGATTTTGATCACAAAAAGGCAAGCCCTGAGCTTCTGCTCAAGATCAAGACGGAAATAGAAGCTCAACATAGAAAAAGAAATAAGACACTACTCCTAATAGGCGGTATCATTTTCATCATACTAGCGACTACGCTATGGTTCTTAAAAGATCAAAACTATATATAACGATATCTAAAATTAATACTACGCCATACGGATCAGGAGCAGCAAATAAATCCTTAGAAGCTAACAGAAGCCTACTAGGAAAGCGGAAAAAACAGAAAATCTCTTATACGACAGCAAAAGACAAAACAAACAAGTTTACAAAAAAAGCAACACCTGAACAGTTACAAGAAATTAGAGACCGTATTCAAAAAGAGAAGAAACAAGAACAGAAAAAGTTTATTCTCATTACGATAGTCTCCATAGTGATTCTATATTTTATAGTCACAAGTATAGACTGGAATTGGTGGTATAAAGGCTTCAGGTAATAACTATTAATTTTAGATAGTAGTGTATGTAATCTCTACTATCATTGAGATGACGCTATTCGTCATTTCGACAGAGTGAAGTATGAGCGACGAGAAATCACATAACAGTAAACCTAACACTTCTCTTAGCTTCTTGTGCGATCTCTCCTTACACTCGAGATGACTACAACTTGTCATTTCGACAGAACGAGGAACGAGCGACGAGAAATCACATAACAGTGAGATTTAGAATTAATAAGACCTATCGACTAACGACTAATAGCTATTTCGCGAAAGCAAAAAAATAATTACTCTCTTCGGTATTGTTTTGTCTCTTCAAATACATGATTTAGAATCGCCTCATCTTGATCGGTCAATTCGATGTCACGACGTGCCATAGCAATACGGGCCGTTTCAAAAGCTTTTTTAGGAAGGTGTGTCACAAAACCACCAGCACCACCCCACTGAAATGAAGGCACAAAATTACGAGGGAATCCGCTACCAAAGATATTCGTAGCCACTCCTACAACAGTTCCTGTATTAAACATCGTATTAATCCCACATTTACTATGATCTCCCATCATGAGTCCGCAAAATTGCAATCCAGTATTGGCAAAACGTCCCGTCTCATAATCCCATAATTTCACAGACGCATAATTATTTTTAAGATTGGAATTATTACTATCAGCACCTACATTACACCACTCGCCTAAAACCGCGTTTCCTAAAAATCCATCATGTCCTTTACTAGAATAGGCAAAGAGCACAGAATTACTCACCTCTCCTCCTATTTTACAATACGGACCAATAGTGGTACCGCCATAAATTTTAGCGCCCATTTTTACGGTCGCATGCTCACATAAAGCAAAAGGACCACGGATCATGGAGCCTTCCATGATTTCGGCATCTTTCCCTATATATATAGGACCATTTTCTGCATTTAAAGAACATAAAGGCAATGTTGCACCTTCTTCTATAAAGATATCGGCCGCATTGAGAGCCACGACTCCCTGCGGAATCGGCTCTGAGGTTCTGCCTTCGGTAAGCAAAGCAAAATCCTCGGCAATGGCACGGGCATTTTTAGAAAATAGATCCCAGGTATGTTGTACTGTAAAGAGATCTTCAAACGTATATTCAATCACCTCACAGGTGTCAAAATCGACTTCCTGATCTTCTTTTGTATAAAAGGCAATGACCTCATCACCATTAAAAATCGCTTGCCCTTCGGTCATTCCTTTGACGATGGTAACCAAATTAGGGGTAGGCAAATATGACGCATTGATCATCACATTTTCTGGAAACTCAACCATAGGCCATTTGTCACTCAAATACTCTTCGGTCACTGTGGAGGTCGTAGACCCTAAAAAATGTTCCCATTTTTCTCGTATCGTTAGAATCCCGATGCGGATATCGGCCACGGGACGGGTGTAGGTAAACGGTAATAATTGATTACGGACAGTTCCGTCAAAAAGGATATAGTTCATAACAAATACGAGATTAAGTATTAGAGATACGAAAGTAGAAATTAGAAATTAGAAAAACGAAAGGAGTGCTATGAACTTGTGAGAAAGAACATATTAAAATCACTTTTGTGATCTCACCTTGAGGGTCCACTCAAAGTTAAATTCACTTACTTGAACACCTTCTTTATTGGTTCCTATAGCTTTCATCCAGCAGGTTTGTCCTTCTCCAGTGGTAATAGCCTTATCAATCGTTTCTTTAATCTTAGCACCATCATTACAGGTAAATGTAATACGACCCGTGGCTTTTTTAGTAAACGTAGCATTATTAGACGCCACTAACATGGATATTTTATGATCACTATTTCTAATATAAGAAATGACCAAGGCTCCGGTAGAAAGTTCGGCGGCCATTCCTTGTACTGCCCAAAACATACTTTTAAATGGATTTTGATTAATCCATCGATGTTTTACTTGCACCGTACTGGTCGCTTCATTTATGGTTTTTAGTCGTACGCCAGTTAACCAAGCAGCAGGCAACTTAAGCATGGTAAACATATTAAATTTACTAGGACTAACATTCTTCATGTCTTCTATTTTATACAAAAATAGTGATAATTCGTCGCTTGCCTCTTTCAAAAACCCAATGAGTCAAAATAAATTTTAAAAATAAAAAAGTAGCTACAAAACAACATAAACTACTAATTAACAGATATATACATCAATTCCAATCAAAACATAAAAGTTAATAAAATGTTAATTTTTAGTACTATGCGTAACATAATACCTTTTTAAAGACATATATTTGTATAAGAAATTAGTAAGTAATGGAAAGCACCGTAACCACACATCAAAAAAATCTAAGCACATTTATACACTTATCTACCTTTAGTAAGTGGTTTATTCCTTTTGGAAATTTGATTGCTCCTCTTATTTTATGGAGCGCTCAAAAAAACAAATCACGATTTGTAGACAAACACGGAAGAGATGCTATTAATTTTCAATTAAGTATTCTTATTTACACCATTGCCTTGGTGGTGATCAGTATTCCGTTTTTTGTTTGGCAAATTATCAAGTTAGAAGGCACTAATGGACATATTACCTTTAATGATCATTTTCATACACATGGTGATTTTGCAAGTGCGAGTACCTTATTAATTATTGCCATTATAGTAGGAACACTGGCCATAGGACTCGCGATTCTTGAAATTGTAAGTGTTATTTCGGCAGCCATTAAGGCTTCCAATGGGGAGAATTATAAATACCCGTTTGCCATCAACTTCATCAAAGCTTCCGTTACAGAAGAAACGTTATCACCTGAAGATGATGAGAATGAGAACGACACCAATACGACAGAAGCATTGTGAGGCACACCATAAACATAAGACTCATTTTATTGACAGGTCTCTTTGTATTTCTATCATTTCTTTTTCATGAAATGGCACATTATATAATGGGAACAGTATTGGGCTATGATATGACAATGACATTCAATACAGTGACACTTACAGAAGGATCCTATAGTCAAGATTGGGAGCGCCAACTTGTAAGTGCAGCGGGTCCAATATTTACAATTATTACAGCGCTTATATTCTTTTATATTTTACTTAAAAAAGACAACAAATATGTATACATATTATTATTCATCGCATTTATTCAGCGTTTTTTAGCCGCTGTTACTTCGATATTCAGCTCCAATGATGAGGCTCGTATAAGTGAATCACTAGGCATTGGAAAAATGACATTACCTATTCTTGTATCACTCCTTTTATTTGGACTCGTTTACAAAATAGTAGCAACGTATAAATACCATTGGAAATTTAATCTCATCAATTTTTTTATCATTAGCATTTTTATAGCTGCATTGGTATTTATAGATCAAACAATGATCAAACCTATGGTTTATAATTAAAAAATACTGGGTTCGCTTTCGCGAAAGCGTACTCAAAGAGGATTCATCATCAATCACAATCAACAATCCTTTACTTGGTAAAGGACATCAATCAAACAAAGCCTCTTTTTATAAAGAGCGATCAAAAAATGAACAGTTTAACGCATATTAAAATGGAAATCTATGAAGGTTGAAAACACCAAAGCACAGATGCGTAAAGGCGTGCTAGAGTATTGCATCCTGTCTGTATTAAAAGATGACGATGCTTACGTAGCCGAAATCTTAGACACACTCAAAGATGCTAAGTTACTCGTGGTAGAAGGGACTATTTACCCACTACTCACACGACTTAAAAATGCAGGATTGCTTAACTATCGCTGGGAAGAATCCACAAGCGGCCCCCCACGTAAGTACTACGGACTTACGGAGACAGGACAACTCTTTTTAAATGAACTCACAACCACCTGGGATGAATTACAAACCGCAGTAACGGTAGTAACCTCAACAAAAAAATCAAAAAAATGAACAAGACAGTAAATATAAATTTAGCCGGTATTTTCTTTCATATAGATGAGGATGCGTATGCCAAATTACAGCGCTATCTCACTGCGATCAAACGTTCATTTGAAGGCGTTACAGGAGAAGATGAAATTATCGCTGATATCGAAGCGCGTATTTCTGAACTTTTTAGTGACAAAATTCAGGATGCACGTCAAGTCATAAGCACAAAAGAGTTAGATGAAGTGATTGCCGTAATGGGGCAACCTGAAGACTATATGGTCGATGACGATATCTTTGAAGATGCACCTACTGCAAAAAAGCAGAAAAGAACACAGTCTTCTGGCTCTGGCAAAAAACTATACAGAGATACAGAAAATGCCTATATAGGAGGTGTCTCTAGTGGATTAGGTCACTATTTTGGGATTGACTCTTTATGGATTCGCCTCGGATGGGTTGCCTTAGTCCTTATAGGATTCGGATCTCCGATTTTAATCTATATCTTATTATGGATTTTGATGCCAGAAGCAGCATCTACAGCCGATAAACTCTCTATGACGGGAAAGGCAGTTAACATTGACAATATTCAAGAAAAAGTAAAAGAAGGATTTGAAAATGTGGCTGACGCGGTAAAAAACGTAGATTATGATAAGTATGGTAATCAAGCAAAAAAAGGAGCACAGGGTTTTTTTCAAACCTTAGGAACTATTATTATGTTCTTTTTAAAGGTGCTCGCTAAAATCTTTGGCGTGCTCTTCATCATTGCAGGAGCAGCCGTTGTGATCTCATTATTTGTAGGCTTATTTACCGCAGGTACATTTGATCTTTTCTATGGAGATTTAGGAAACTATGGAGATTTTATACATACAGCAGGTCTACCACTTTGGTTGGTATCGTTATTAACATTCTTTGCCGTAGGAATTCCTTTTTTCTTCCTTTTCTATCTAGGATTAAAAATACTAGCGGGTAATTTAAAATCAATGCCACTGGCTGGAAAACTATCACTCCTAGGCATATGGTTATTATCTGTGATTGGTCTAGGTGTTTTAGGAATACGTGAAGCTACAGAACATTCATTTACAGGAAAGGTAACCACACAAGAGATCCTTGCTATTACTGCAAATGACACCTTAACACTTCGTATGAAAGGGAGTGATATACTTCCAGGAGAATTACGTCGCTCTAACAACTTCCTGATGGAGTATGACAACAATGGAGAGCGTGTATATATGAGACGTAATGTACGTTTGATTGTCCGAAGCACCACTGAAGACAATGCGTATGTAAAGATTCAAAAAGAAACCAATGGACGTAACTTTTCTGCTGCAAAAGAAGAGGCTAGCCGAATAGATTACAACTTTGAAGTCGTAGACAACACTTTATATCTAGATGGCTTTTTCACCACAGAAGCAAGTAGTAAATTCAGAAGTCAAGAGGTACAAGTGATTTTATACCTTCCTGAAGGCACTACGCTCTATGCAGATGATAATACGTATAGTTATCATCGTAATGATAGGCGTTATAGAGATCTACTAGAAAATGGAGATGAAGAGAAGTTCCTACTTTTAAAAAGAGGCGAATTAGTTTGTGAGGATTGTCCAGATGCGACTACTAGTTCGTCTTCTCGTCGTAATCAAAGAGAAGATGACTGGCAACAACGCTCATACATAGAAGGAGAAGAAGTCCCTGATTGGGAAAGAGAAGAACCTATAGAAAAAACAACGGTAAAAGAGGTTGAAACCGTCATCAAGAAAGATAGTATCTAAACAGAAGGAAGCACGCTTCATTCATCAATCAAAAAATAAACAGTGAATTATTTAAAAATCATCCTACTTATTGCCTTCATCCCTATAACAGGCGTGGGACAAGTTGCTCAAGACTCTGAGTTGTTTAAAACCATCTCAGATCTTGATCAACAATACTTTGACGCCTATAATACATGTGATCTTAAAACACAAGCTACGCTATATGCAGAGGACATTACGTTTTATCATGACAAAGGCGGAGTAAGTACTGTGAAGCAAGATATTCTAAATAGTATAGAAAAAAATATCTGTAACAAAGTAACGAGAACACTTGTTCCAGGGAGCATGGAAGTGCATGAGATCAAAGATTTTGGAGCGGTTGCTATGGGATTACATTCCTTTTACAACAATCAAGAACCTAATGCTCCTTCAAAACCCAATAAATTTATTATGATCTGGCGACAGGTAGATACGCGATGGGAAATAGCAGAAGTCATCAGCCTGCATTAACACACTAAAATCATCAATCAAAAAACAATCAATGACCATTTATAAATCAATATTAATCGCACTTTTCATTCCTTTTATAGGGGTTGCTCAAGTAGATCAGGATTCTAAATTATTTTTAGAATTAGAAAAAATGGATGCTTTACTCTTTGAAGAAGGCTTCAATAATTGTAGTAAAGAGGCTATGGAAATAGCTTTAAGTGAAGATCTAGAGTTCTTTCATGATAAAGGAGGGATTACCAAGGGAAAACCAACATTCATCACTTCTTTTCTCACAAATATGTGCGATACCAATAAAAAACCCATTCGCAAATTAGTTCCTGGGAGTCTTACTGTTTTTCCACTTCGTAAAAATGGTACATTATATGGCGCTATTCAAAAAGGAGTTCATGAGTTCTTTATCAAAGAACCAGGAAAAGAACTTTATAAAACCGAAGTTGCCCAGTTTACTCACTTATGGATTAAAGAAGAAACAGGATGGAAAATAACTCGGGTATTAAGCTATGACCATAAAGCACCAGAAACCGATATAAAAGCGATTAAAGTCCCTACAGAACTACTTACCCGTTATGCTGGCAATTACAAAGCGCCACAAACAGGAAGCGTCATTATATCCATAAAAGAGGGTGTGATGCATCTAGATGCTGGAGAAATGCAAACAAATTTGATTGCAAAATCATCGAACGTTTTTGCACATCCCCAAGCACCCATCGAATTAAAGTTCATCGCCAATCCAGATGGTAGCATTCAAAAATTTATCGTACTTGAAAACGGTAAGCCTGTAGAAGAAGCCCTACGAATAGAACGTTAAGCAAAAAAGCATATATACATGAAACTAAATCTCACATTAAAAAACAGAATCATATGTACGGGTATCGCAAGTATCTTGATGTGGGCATTCTTGGCTTGGGACTATTTTCATGAAGGAGTACCCACACATTATATATTACATAATGACGATTTACCTGGATTTTCAAATTGGTGGGGTGCTATTACAACACCACTAGTCACATGGGGATTGTTATACCTTATGTACTTAAGAACACTTAAAATAGCACCAAAAAACGAATCGGCATCTATCATATATGGTTTTATAGGGTTCTTTTTTTATGGTATCCTAACCTCCTATTTTTTTAGTATCGGTTTAGAAACGGTGCTATTCTATATGATGTTAGGGCTTATTGCACTCTCCTTTTTTGTTCCTATATACAAGCCAGAATGCTTATTAGGATACATACTAGGAATGATCTACATGTTTGGATCGGTACTGCCGTTGCTTTTTGGAGTCATTTTTTGGACACTGTATATTATCACATATAAACTCCCTAGGACTACCATTAGGTATTTTAAGAGTAAAAAATACAACTCAACCTAAAAAAATAACAGTTGAGAGGGTTATGCTTTCGATCATACAAAGTATTATCGAAGTTTACACTGAGCTTAGCCGAAGTGCGAAAGCATAAATCACCGCACTTTTACAGTGTTAAACAAGAGGAATCATTCATCAATCAATCATAATTTATCAATCATCAAATAAAAAAACAACTAACTCATGACAACACTCATTAAATTTATTATCGGGGTACTTACTTCTCTTTTGGTCACATCGTGTGTATTTAACGGCAATTTTGGCCAAGTGAGAGGAAACGGAAATGTACAAACAGAAAATTTTAATATCTCTCAAGATTTTGACGGTGTTTCTGCTGGAAATGGCTGGGATGTATATTTAGAAAAAGGAACAGAAGTATCTGTTATTGTAGAAGCAGATGAAAACATCATTGAACTTGCAGACATTTACGTAAAAGGAAATACGTTAAAGATCTATTCTGAAAAGAATATCGGAAACGCTACTTCAAAAAAAGTATTTGTCACCTATGTAGGAGACTTACAGTCTATAAGTGCAAGTAGCGGGGCTGATATTGTTACAAAGGAAGTTTTAAAAGGAGAAGACTTAAGCCTAAATGTATCTAGCGGAGGATCTATAAAAGCCGAAGCGATTGTACGTAACATCAATACAGACGTGAGTAGTGGCGGATCTATTCGTCTTGCAGGAAGCTCAGAAAAACTAGATGCAGATGTATCCAGTGGAGGCACTATAAATGCAAGAGAATTGAAAGCAAAATATGCTACTGCAAATGCTTCTAGCGGAGGAAACATAGATCTTAGAGTGACAGACAAATTATATGCACGTGCATCTAGTGGCGGAGATATTGATTATTGGGGAAACCCACAAGAAGTTGACAAGCCTAAGAAAAGCATGTCTGGAGGAAGTGTATCTGCACAAGAATAACCTATATAAACAATAAAATAACCAATCTGATTATGTGTGCAATCACTGCTCTTGATTCACACGAAAGCCCGCAAATTTTGCGGGCTTTTTTATAAGAGATTTCTTTCTTAAAAAAGAGAAACTCTTTTGATCTGGATTAGGCACAAGGATAAAAACCGTATGTACTATCTGGAGCAATCAGTTGCAGATAAACAGTGTCACCACTTTTTAATTGATAGTCTGCAAAACTCGTCCCTAAACTACCTGAAGTAGCAGGATTTGCCTCCCCATTTACAGAGTAAAACCAAAACACAAAATCCGCATCTGGGTTTTTACTAAGGTCATAACAAGAATTACTAAGATCTGCTTTTAATGTTCTATCATTAATGGTGATGCTAGAAATATAGGGTTTACCTCCTATGTCGACCGTATCATATGCGATAATACCAGGAAAAGCTTGGCTTGCACCTAAAACTAATCTTTCTATGGTAGTAGTACCTGATCCAAATACTATCTGAAAATGCTGTGCATTAGCATAAGGTCCTCCTATTTTATTTACGGAATCGTTTCCTTCACAGGTAAAGTCTAATGTCTCCCCACTATCCATAGTAGGATAATCAACTACGAGATAAAACACAGTGCTATCTTCTGTCACTGGCCCATTAGAAAGAACATCCCCCATCATCTTAGTACCTGAGTTATGTAATACATTTTGAAGTAATCGTAAAGAACGACGGTAGGAATCTAAAGATCGGGTCATTGCAAAATGACTTTTTGCCGTACTTGGTAAATGTGCCACTGTTCTTCTTAAAACAGATCGCTCTGCTTTAGTAAGACCATTTTCTTCACTTTCTGCTGCTTTGACTGGATCTTTAATAAACGAATTTAATTCTTCATCGCTTTCTAACAATACATGGATGTAGTGTAATAAATTTGATTGTGATTTTTTCATGATTTCTGTTTTATATGTTTGTCTAACAATGGGCCCTTATTATTAAACACAAAGTTGGTGCATGATTTTGCAAAAAAACACCGTATTTATACCTGAATTAGAAATCGAATAGTTTTAACAAATTAAAAATCAATGTATTACAAATACACGTTGATGTTGAAGAAAAACCTTACACGCATTGAAGCTATAGGTAAAATCCCTTCTCTCAATCTATCATTTTGAGAAAGGTTTTTTCATGTATCCTAAGCGTATGATACATAACTATCAAAAAAATATTGGATTATTTATGATCCTTGCCATAGCATTAACTGGCATAGGATATGCCCTAAATGCTGATCCTGCATATCCAAAATTAAGTACATCACTTATAGAGTTTGCTATGCTAACCACGATTCTTTTTATAGTAATTAGTCTTTGTTATCTAGGATATCGCTTTATTAAAAGAATAGCTTTTTAATCCAAAAAAAAACGCTCCTACGTTTAGAACGTAAGAGCGTTTTTATTTTTTAAAGATGAGGAGGTTTTTTACGCCTCTGCCTCTACGACACTTTCTTTTGCAGCTAAGTAACGTTCGGCATCTAGTGCTGCCATACATCCTGTTCCTGCTGCAGTAATCGCCTGACGATATACATGATCTGCTGCGTCACCTGAGACAAATACACCAGGTACATTTGTTTTTGACGTTCCAGGCTCATTGATGATATACCCTGTCTCATCTAGATCGAGATAGTCTTTAAAAATCTCTGTATTTGGCGTATGCCCAATAGCTACAAAAAATCCTGTCGCAGGAATGTCGTGTTTCTCTTGTGTTTTATTATTAAAGACACGTACACCTGTAACCACCTGTCCGTCTCCTAATACTTCATCTGTCTCTGTATTAAAAAGGATCTCAATATTTGGTGTATTCTTGACACGAGCTGCCATAATTTTAGACGCTCTAAATTCATCACGGCGTACAAGCATGGTTACTTTTGTACAAAGCTTAGATAAATAATGTGCTTCTTCTGCAGCAGAATCTCCTGCGCCTACAATCACTACTTCTTGATTTTTATAGAAAAACCCATCACACACGGCACAAGCTGATACGCCACCTCCTAGGTTTAAGTATTTTTGTTCAGATTCAAGTCCTAGATATTTAGCCGTTGCTCCTGTAGAAATGATAATCGTATCGGCATAAATTTCTGTTTCTCCATTCACCCATGCTTTATGTACATCGCCAGAAAAATCAACTTTGGTAATCCATCCATCACGTACGTCTGTATCAAATCGTTTTGCTTGATTCATCAGCTCGATCATCATCGCAGGTCCCGTAATACCATCTGGGTATCCTGGAAAATTTTCTACCTCATTGGTCGTTGTTAACTGACCTCCTGGTTGCATTCCTTGATATAAAACAGGGGCCATATTTGCTCTTGCAGCATAAATAGCTGCCGTATATCCAGCAGGGCCAGATCCTATAATTAAGCATTTTACGTGTTCGATTTCCATATTTTTTAAGCTTTCGCGAACCTGCCTGCCGGCAGGCAGGAGCGTACTGTATATTACAAACGCCGATTCACTTGTTAATTTAAATACTAAAGTAAGACTACAAAAGTAGCTTTTTATGTAGTATCCTTACAAAAATCTTATCAAGAAAACGAATGAGTTAATAACAGTAGCTAATGATCTTACAATCTAAAAATATAAGATAATGACAAGGATCATGTACATTTGCATAATTAGTATTACATTTCTAAAAAATATAGTATGAAAACCAATCTCTTTTTCATTTTACTACTCACTATCACAGGTGTAAGCTGTGCACAAGAAACACGAACAAACGATTTTGAACTTACGCAAAATGATAACTACACCATAGAGATGGTGGTTCCTGAACTTATCAACCCTTGGGGACTTACCTTCTTACCAGACGGAGCCATGCTTATCACAGAAAAAAGTGGAGAGCTCATTCATTTTAAAGACGGTACAAAAACAATGATTACCGGCGTACCCGAAGTATCTGCTCGTAATCAAGGAGGATTACTTGATATAAAGATACATCCTGACTATAAAAATAACGGTTGGATATACATCACCTACTCGTCTGTAGAAGGCGAAGAACAAGGCGCGCATACCGCGTTAATGCGTGCACAACTTGAAGGCACATCTCTTGTAAAGCAAGAAGTCCTTTACAAAGGAGCTCCCAACACAAAAAAGAGCCATCACTTTGGCTCTCGTATTTCATTTGATAACAAAGGACATGTCTTTTTCACCATTGGAGATCGTGGAAATCGTGACGAAAACCCGCAAGACATCACCCGTGATGGCGGTAAAGTATATCGACTTAATGTTGACGGAAGTATTCCTAAAGACAACCCATTTGTAGGACAAACGGGTGCCAAAGAAGCGATCTGGTCGTATGGTCACCGCAATCCTCAAGGAATGGCTATCCATCCAAAAACAGGAGACATATGGACCCATGAGCATGGGCCTCGTGGTGGCGATGAAGTAAATATTCCAGAGGCTGGGAAAAATTATGGATGGCCAGTAATCTCCTACGGAATCAACTACAGCGGCACCTCATTTACAGAGATTACAGAAAAAGAAGGAATGGAACAACCTATTTATTACTGGGTACCCTCTATTGCACCCTGTGGAATGGACTTTGTTTCTGATAGCAAATATCCTGAACTCAATGGAAGTTTGCTCGTAGGCTCCCTTAAATTCAAGTATGTTGAACGCCTTATCTTAAAAGGAAACACCGTGGTAGGCCGTGAAAAATTATTGACAGATGCTGGACGTATGCGCAATGTTGTCATGGGACCTGATGGTTTTATCTATGTAGGGATTGAAGGTGCGGGTATTGCTCGTATGGTAAAAAAATAATATGAAAAAAATCATCGTACTCGGTTGCATAGGACTCCTACTTATGGGATTTACGTTCCGTACAGAAACTCCCACGTACACCTCTCAAGATCCGCTTAAGGAAAGTATGGCCAGAGGTGCTGTCGTGTATACAGATTATTGCATTCAATGTCATTTGGGAAAAGGTGAGGGAATTCCTGAAACCTTTCCTCCTTTAGCAAAATCTGACTGGCTTACCAAAGACAATATCACAAACGCTATTCAAGTTGTGAAATACGGACAAACAGGCGAGATTACTGTCAACGGAGAAACCTACAATGGCGTGATGGCCGAATTGGGTCTTTATGATGATGAAGTCGCCGATGTGATGAATTATATTCTAAATAGTTGGGGAAATACGCATGATCAAATGATTACGGAAGATCAAGTAAAACAAGTGACTAAAGAGTAGTTGATATCTTTGTAAATTAGATCTACGTTGAGCATTCTCTATAAATTCGCTTTCGCGAAATGAGTTACAAGGCCTATTTGAGTTTTATCCTACACTTAGTTTTTAAAAACTCATCAACAGGAGGTGCAGAATCCCATTACGCTATTAAATGATACTACTATCAAACTTTCAAAACTGGGATAAATTCTTTAAATTATAGTCATTCAAATACAGTAAGAATTGAATTTTATAGAATCACATCATCTTATACTTAATAATGTATCTCGGTTTATTGACTTGACCGAGTTAGAAAAGCAGAAATATATCTCGTTACTGACCGAAATTAAGGTAAAGAAGAAAGATTTTTTGATGCAGGCGGGTGAGATTACTACCTATGAATATTTTATCACTAAAGGGTGTTTGAAAGTCTATACCTTAGATGAAGAAGGTACACCTCACATTTCAATGTTTGCCATCGAAGATTATTGGACAGGTGATTTGTCCAGCTTTATGACCAAAGAACCTTCCCGATATTACATTAAAGCTACAGAACACTCCGAACTATTGGGAATTTCTAGAGGTAACTATGATGTCTTGTTTCGAGAGATTCCAAAATTTGAAAAGTTTTACCGCATCTTATATCAAAAGTCTTTAATCAGTTATATCAGACGGACAAATCACGGAATTTCCTTAACTGCAGAAGAGAGATATATTGATTTCAAAAAGAAATATCCGCAAATCGTCAATAGGATTACCCAGAAAGATTTGGCCGCGTATATCGGAATTACTCCAGAATTTATGAGCAAAATAATTACAAAAGTCAACCGAATGTAAAAGTCTTAGAAACTGTTTTGAAATGTGTGATTGGAGTTTTTATGAGATATTTTTGATGCAGATCTAGGCAAAATTTTTTAGCATAGCCATAGCTATGGTTAAAAATTTTAACAACGAAATGCGCAAAAAGGGACATAAAAAAACAATTAACATAATTCAAAACAGTTTCTTAAACTAGTTCATTTTTTTTCACGCTTTCCCATCGGAATTTTGAAGTGTGAAAAAAATAAGAATCATATCAATAGTATTACTCATTGGGTTTGTAAACACTTTACAGGCTCAATTTACCCAACTAGAATTATTTTCGGGTTTTGATAAAACCGACTTCACGCTACTGTCTAGCTATTCAGTTAATGACAGCAACATCTTAAATATAACTACCCTCACTTTCTTCCAGAAATTTAGAGGAAAAGAAAATCAAATATTGGATGAAGTAGGTGTACAACCTACCGTATTCTGGAACATCAATGAAGCTATTGCTTTAGGACCATCGCTATACTACAATAGTTTTGGAGGATTTTCAGAAAGGCTATCAGCCAAATTCACGCTCAAAAACACAAACGCTTTGCTAGTGGTCATTCCCACCATAGCATATTCTGAACAGAAAGATGCCAGCCTCGGAGAGATATTTGCCCAATTTCAGATACAAAAACCGCTTAGTAAAAACCTATCCCTGTGGTTAAATGGACAGTTCCTAACTGTTTGGGATACGTTCAAATCGCATTCCAGAAGTTTCCAACAAGTACGTTTAGGTACAGCTTATAAAGGCAATCAACTCGGATTCGGGTTTGACTTTGACCAATATGGCACTACCCCAATAACACAATCAAACTTCGGATTGTATTACCGTAAAACATTTTAAATCTCAAAATTCAAATATTATGAAAAAAGTAATCACCATTGCAGGAAGTAATAGCCAAAAATCCATAAACAAAATGCTTATAGCATATACGACCACGCTTTTAGAGGATGTAGAAATCTTGACCATTGATTTGAATGATTATGTCCTCCCAATATATGGTGTTGATTATGAAGCAGAGAATGGGATCCCCACAGCTGTAAAAAGATTGGATGAAATCATTGAGTCCGCAGATGGATTTATCATCTCTTTAGCAGAGCATAATGGTTCATATTCAGCAGTTTTTAAAAATACGTTGGACTGGTTATCACGGTTAGATATGAAAATATGGAAAGAGAAGCCTATGCTACTTATGGCAACCTCACCTGGAGGAAGAGGGGCAGCAACGATACTCCAGTCAGCAAGCAGTTATTTTCCATTTCTAGGCGCAAAAATCATAGAAACCTTTTCGCTACCCTCCTTTTATGACAACTTTAAAGAAGGGGAAGTAATAGAAGAAAAATTAAAAAAGGAATTGCTGGGTAAAACAGCTACATTTTCCAAAGAACTATAAGCAAGTTAATGATAGCAATCCATATAGAAATTGATTGAAAAGCAGTTTCTAATTCCTTCACAAAACCTCAAGTGCCTCAATATTGATTATTGCGTACTGCACTTTTCGAACAAATGATACTTCCGCTCGAATAAATGATTGGGGACGTATCTGTGCAACTTTGTATCATCATAACAAAACCATACGATAATGACAACGCTAATAAAATTTATAATCGTTCTTACCCTTTCTCTATTTGGGGAAAAGACAATTAAAAAAGACTTGGCCCAAAACTATGATCCAGTCACATCAAAACACACAATAATAGGGGATTCAACGCAGCTAAGAGCCTTTGAAGTTCTTACCAACAAATGCAACGTATGCCACGAGAAACGCAATCGTAGACGTGTATTTACTGAAGATAATATGGCTGATTGGTCAAATGATGTATACAAACAAGTATTCATCAAAAAAAGAATGCCCAAAGGCAAGAAAATTAAACTCACCAGTGAAGAATATCAAGATTTACTCACCTGGATATCATCTATAAAAAGCAATTAAAATGGAAATCAACTTTAAAATCATTGTATTGATACTAGGTGTCTTATTTACCGGACTCACCGCTGGCTTATGTTTTACGTGGTCTAACGCGATAACACCAGGAATCGGAAGACTGGACGACTTGGATTTCTTAAAATCCTTTCAGGCAATGAATCGAGTAATCATCAACCCGAGTTTCATAATCGTGTTCTTTTCGCCGGTTGTGCTATTGTCACTCAATGCCTTTTTACACAGGAATACAAATTCTACTACGTTTTGGTCATTTACATTGGCTGCTGTACTATTCTTTATTGGTATTGGGTGGATCACCGTCTTTAGAAATGTACCACTGAATAACATATTAGAAAACTCAGTTTTAGAATCCCTTTCTACTATAGAATTAAGCGAATTGCGAACTAGGTTCGAAAAGCCCTGGAACCGCTGGCATATACAGCGCACCGTTGCCTCTTTTACAGCCTTTGCACTATTAGTTATCGGAATCATTTATAACAAATAATCCAGCATATGCTTTCGCGAAAGCATACCAACATATGTATCAATTAAAAAACGAACAGTTATGAAACAAACAAGAGCCATCAGCATCGGAGTACTTATTTGGATACTAGGAGTAAGCTTATATACATCCTCTTATTATGTACAACTTTTAGAAGATGCAGAACAGCAAGCCAATATATGGCTATCCATAGTCATAATCCCTATAGTTTGGTTGGGAGCAAAATTGTATTACAGAAAAGATGTTGGTACTCACGGATTTTGGTTAGGTCTTATTTTCTTTACGATTTCGGCCATTTTAGATGCACTCATCACCGTGCCATTGACAATACTTCCCTACGGAGGTACTTATTATGATTTCTTTGGTGATTTCGGCTTTTGGTTTATTGGGCTAGAGTTCATTGCAACGACAACCCTGTATTGGTATATCAAAGTATTCAAAAAACAGCATTCAACACATTTAGTATAAAAGCAAGACCAAAAGATTTCCGTCTTCACGCAAGTAGACATTATTAATAATTTAAAAACGAATAAACATGAAAACAGAAAACATCTTAGTTATCGGAGGAACCGGAAAAACCGGAAGAAGAATTGTCACACAGCTTGAAGCATTGGGACACAATGTACGAATAGGGTCAAGATCCAATAGCCCATCATTCGACTGGCATCAACCTGAGAATTGGGATGCTTCCGTAGAAGGAATGGACAAAATATACATTACCTATCAACCAGATTTGGCAGTCCCTGGAGCATTAGATGCTATAGAGCAGTTGGTTAAAATATCGAAAAGGGCACACGTTAAAAAGGTAGTGCTACTTTCTGGTAAAGGCGAGCGCGAAGCGCAATTATGTGAGCAAGTCATTATGCATTCAGGGCTTGACTTCACTATCGTAAGAGCAAGCTGGTTTAATCAAAATTTTAGCGAAAACTTTTTGCTAGAACCTATTTTAGATGGCTTTGTTGCCTTACCGCAAGCAGAAGCAAATATACCTTGGGTAGATGTCGATGATATTGCCAAAGTAGCCGTCAAAGCTCTTACAGAAGATAAACACAATGGAGAAATATACGAACTCACAGGACCAAGAACGCTCACTTTTAAAGAGGCTGTTGCTGAAATTGCAAAAGCAAGCAATCGCCATATCACTTTTGTGCCTATCACTGTGCAGGAATACGGAGAAGGTATGCGAAAAGCAAATCTGCCAGAAGATTTCATTTGGCTTATCGAATACCTTTTTACTGAAGTCCTTGGGAATCCTGAGTTAGCAGAAATATCGAATGATATTGAAAAAGTGTTAGGTAGAAAGCCTATTGATTTTAGTGAATATGCCAATAAAGTTGCAAAAACGGGTGTTTGGAATCCTAAGAGTTTAGCATAAAAAATAAAGTAAAACTAGGCTGTGTTCAACTCATAAGTTCAACACAGCCATTTAAAAAGTAATTATGAAAAAGAAATTGATAGTAGGAGTCGTATTTGGAGCAGGGATTGGACTTTGCGCGGGAATTTTGACGGGTAATATTGCGATTGGATTAGCGCTTGGAGCTGGCGTAGGTTGGATTTTGGGAACTACGATTAAAAAATAGTATTAAAATATGCTTCACTATCACTTATATTGATAGTTATATGGGTAATAGGGAGATTTTAGGCATGTTGAAGTTAGACATTCCACCCCTATATATTCTACTTTATTTGGCTAGGTCGATAACCAAATTTTTTCGCGAAAGCATTAGAAAACGAACTTAGACTGTCATAGCCCACCTGCCACGCTGCCTCTTGTACAGTAGCCTCCTTTTCACTAATGAGTTTATGCGCCGAAGCAAGTCTTTCATTTTGAAGATATTTGAAGACAGGAACACCAAAAATAGCTTTGAATTCTTTTTTAAGTCTGGTCGTATTGAATCCAATGGCTTTGGAAAGCTCTGAAAGCGAAGGAGGGTTGTCCAAGTTTTCCAATAGAATGTCTTTTGCTTTGTTTAATTGTTCCCTGTATTGTGGCTTTGAGGTTTCTTCTTGTTTTAGGGCAAGTTGACCAAAAAAGTGAGATAACAAGGCCGTAATCTGACTTCTAAAAAACATCATTTTGGTCTTACCTGAATAGGTGTTTGAGAATAAGGCATCTACGATGTTTTCCATCTCAGGCGTCATAAAGAAACTAGGACCTTCTACATAATGGTCATTTGGTTTTGCTAACTCTCCTAATAAGTCTGTAAATAATTCGCCTTCTTCGTTAGGCAGGTAATCTAAACTAGTAATTTTTGTTGCTACAACAATACATTTCAGATTTTTATCAGGACTCACCGTATGTTCAAACTCAACTTCTTGGTCGGCATAAAAGGAAAGTGCCAATCCTTTTGTGTATTGAAAATCTTTTCGATTTTGACCGTATTTCACCGACAAATCTACATTGCCCGAGCCATAAAAAGCTACGGCAATAATAGGCTCATCAAAATAACACGAATCAACTTCTATTGTAGTTGCATTTGCTTCTTCAACAAGTATTACAAAGTCATTGATATGGATAAAATCACGGTTCATTTATGATTATAAATTTAAGGAAATTAAATTTTACATCTATAACCACTATTCTAAATTTTACCATTTATGCTATTGACTTACTCTAAGTAAAGCCCCCTCAATGTTACTTTTTTAAGATAACAAAACCACATTAAAAAAGAGAAGTGTAATGGCTTCATTCTTTATATAAGCATCTAGGAACTTACGTCTTAAAATAATACGAAAGGTTCGTAAAGACGATAACAGAATACCTTCAAAAGCTACTTAAAAGTGTGAAGTCGGGATGGTAGGATGTATAGAATCCTAGAAAACCCTTTGTTGCAAATAGAAAAGTGAAGCGTTACTTCCTACTTTTTTTATTTCTGTTTGCTTACCAAAACTACGTTTTGAATACTCATCAAGAGGATTTATAGAATCCTAGAAAACCCTTTGTTGCAAATAGAAAAGTGAAGCTACGCTTCTTACTTTTTCATTTCTAAGAGCGTTCAAAACTATGTTTTGAACGCTCTTAGAAATGAAAAAGTGACATGCAAAAGCATGTCACTTTTCTGCTTGGTCGGGATGACAGGATTTGAACCTGCGACCACACGGCCCC
>CAYGQJ010000078.1:0-7330 GCA_964351845.1 uncultured Flavobacteriaceae bacterium
ATACACACGGTGATTAACCGTATTGATATTCGGAAAACCTACCGTATGATCAATAAAATAGATAAAGATGCCTTTGTCATTGAGTTTGATATCAATAACGTACGCGGTGGGGTGCTTCGGCATTATTTTAATAAGAAAAAGAATAGTAACCTGGCGGAGTCTATACAATCTACGACGCATTAATACGTGTGTTATTGGGTTATTTGTTATTGAGTTATTTGTTATTGGGTGATTGGTTATTGAGTTATTGGGGTATTGGGTGTGATTTCTATTTCAACTATTGGAATTTAAGAATCTTCTGTTTCTGTGTATTTTTTCGCTTTAAGCGAAAAACCATAAAGAACTCAGCTATTTTTACGATATTGTGATTCCCAAATCAATACAATGACGCTAAAAAACAAGGTTCCCTATTTGCTTATCGCACTTCTATGCCTAGTATATGCTTGTGAGACGGATGAAGAAACGCCTAGTGCACAAGAAGATGTCAGTACTGATATCACGCCTAGCACCCCTATTGACCCTACCCTTATTTCTGAATATCATATCATTTCAAACACAGGAGATGTTTCTAGCATCTACTCCTTTGATGATCAAGGAAATTTATCTAAATACCGTGAGCTATCAGAAGATTTTGAAACGCATTTCAGGCTAAATACGGACTTACAAATCACTCAAATTGTGACAAAAGATCTCTCCGGAAACGAGATCGAGGTGCTTCAAAACATTGTATACGATGCTAACGGAAACATTGCGCAAATCAACGATCGAACGTTTTTTTACAATCCAATAGAAAATGCATACTATGAGAATAGCGATGTCATGCAAGATGGCGTGCTTTTAAACACCACAAGTGATACCAACTATAATAAATACTATTATGAGGAAGGGAATCCTCTGCTTCAGTTTTGTTATATGATTACAGAAGTTGAAGGTGATATTTTTAATGAGTACTGCTATGAAGATTCAGGATGGACTACGGGGGTTTATGAAGGCAATATAACCTCTATATTTCCACATTATTATCGTTATTATTATGATGACTTAACCAATCCATTGTATTCAACTACCAATCTAAAGGATCTCATGGCTTTCATTCCTGAACTCAGGCAGGAAGCCCATCGTCTTACCGTCTTCTTTTCTGAAAATAATCATATAAAAACAGACGAACCTGGAGGGCCTCCTGACGAATGGTTTAGTACGTATGATTTTAATGCATATGCGTTACCCACAAACGAGTATTCAAGCTATTTTTATGCAGGAGAACAACAAGGAGAAACGAGACTTTCAGCTAGGTATTATTATCAAGAGTAAGCGTGTCTTATCGCTTTAACGCGAAATAGCCCACCAACGTGCGATTGCTCAAGGTATAGGCTTTATACCAAAACCCAGCGTCTAATAAGCGTCTTCCGTTAAAGGTACCGTCCCAACCCATCCCGCGCGGACTAAACCCCGTGAGTTTTTTTCCGAAGCGATCATAGACTTCGATGAATGTAATGGTTTCTCCGTCCACAACGCGACCGCGTACTTGCCAGTAATCGTTGATACCGTCCCCATTAGGCGTAAAGTATTTTGGGAACCCCAAATCAAAATCGGCGTTGATGCTCTTGGTATCAAATCCGCAGCCATTTTTATCACGTACATAGACGTCTAAGTCACTGATCGGTAAATTTGAAAATACAGAACTGTCTTGGTAAGGCCCGTCTATAGAACCTACGGAATACTCATAGTCTCCAATCCCAGTGACATCGACATTGATGTTTAAATTAATGCCTTGAATACTTATGTTTAGATCCTGAATAATTGGCGCCTCTGAGACCGTCACCTCAAATACATGCGAACTATCACAAGAGATAATGCCTTGTTCTATGGGGACTTCGGTAATCACATCCAAGCGATAGATGCCGCTCTCGGTAATGGTTACCTCGCGTGATGATGAGATCTCTAATTCTGTATCATCTACAAATTGAATCCAAGAGAAGTCCTCCCCTATTCCTGTATAATTCAGTTGTAAAGGGCCGTCATTGGTGCAAAAACTGTAGGTATCTTCTAAAAAAATCTGTGGGTTTAAATCAATGATTTCGCCTGTCATCGCATCTTCATAAGGACCACAGCCAAGCGTGGTGGTAAAACAGGTTTGTATACAACCTATGGCCTCTCCTGCGCCATTATAAGGCGTCACTGTGACATAGTATTTGACCCCTTCGATAAAATCAATCACAAAAGTTGATGTTACATTCCCAAAATCGATGTTATTGACCACATCAGAGGTATTGGGAGCGCTTCCAATATTGAGAATATACCCATCAGCATTCGGGACGGGAAACCAGGTAAGTAAGGGCGTAAGTGCCACATTCTCCTCTCCGTTTGTTGGCGAACTTAGTGTCGTACACGCTGGGACTTCAGTGTCAATGATCAAAGTTGTAAAGGAACTATCATTGGTACAGCCTACGGCTTCTCCAATCGCATTACGAGGCGTAACACGCGCATAATAGGTCGTTCCTTCAAGTAATGGTGTCGTAATCTGGAAAGAGAGCCCTCCGTCGGTAATTAACTGATTTGCAATCACATCATTTCCACCCAGTGTCGTGCCTAGATCTAACAGATATTCTGTAGCTCTCGGGGCATAACTCCACGTAATGATTGGGGTTAAGGATACATCTACGGCGCCGTCTAGCGGACTGTTGATCGTAGTACATCCTGGTAAGGTGGTGATATTTCCTGTACTAAATGTTTGCACATTACAGGTCGTTGTGGGGTCTGGATCTGCAGGGTCTTCTCTCAATGCGATAACGACCGTATACGTTTCATTTTCTGGCCATCCCATAGCAGGTCTGTAGGACGTTTGTGAAGGCGTTCGCTGAATCGTAGACACAACACCTCCCGAATCTGTGAGTGTTAGGATATAGCCTCCCGCGACACCTTCATCTGTCCAAGTCAGCTGATCTTCAACAGGAAGAACAGTCGGACTGGTGAGTATGGCGCAGTCTTGCGCTTTCGCGAAAGCGGACACCACAAGCATCAAAACCAAACAGTATGATTTTTTAAATATGTAATCTACGTTAAGAATATCCCCAATTTTAGCTAATAGCAATGTAATCATAAAATGTCACGATGTCAGCTTGTTCTTTTTCATTCTAAATTCCTTACTCATATATTCCGTAGCTAAGGCTATGCAAAACCATCGTAGCGTCTTTAGAATAAAAAATAACGACGCCTTGAATACGACATTTTAAAATTAAACTGGTATAAATATACTTCAAAACAACCATATCCCATAGCATTTTAACAGCTCTTTCTAAAACAGGTTATATATGAATGACTCCCTGTAAATACGTGACCGCTTTCCCTTTGATGAGCACCCGATTTTTTTGTAATTGACATAGGAGTTCGCCGCCACGTTTTGAGATTTGCAAGGCTCTAAAGTCGGTTTTTTGAAGTCGCTCCGCCCAAAAAGGCACTAAGGTACAATGCGCAGACCCTGTGACAGGGTCTTCAAAAACAGACGCTTGGGGTGTAAAAAGCCGTGAAACAAAATCAACATCTTCAGCATTTCCAAGCGCAGTGACAATAATACCTCCGGGATCTATATTGATCTGATTGATAATTCCCATATTGGGAACTAGCTGTTTAATATCTTCTTCAGAATCATAGACCAATAGATAATCACGGGCTTTCCACACTTCTACCGGCTGTCTATTGAGTCCATCAGCGATGATCTGAGGTAAGGTTGCTTTTTGGGGAGGTCTCGACGGAAAATCAAGTGCTAGATAGTCACCGTCTTTCGTTACTTGTAAACGTCCGCTCTGAGAATCAAACAACACTTCATCACAATCATATTCTAGGTGTTCAAAGATCACAAAGGCAGCTGCCAAGGTCGCATGCCCGCATAAATCCATTTCGATTTCAGTCGTAAACCATCGGATATGAAAATGGGTATTGGATAAGGGAACAAAAAATACCGTTTCGGCTAGGTTGTTTTCAATGGCGATGTTTTGCAGTGTTTCATCCTCAAGCCAATGATCTAACGGACACACCGCGGCGGGATTACCGCAAAATAGGGTGTCTGTAAACGCGTCGATTTGAAAAATTTTTATTTCCACGGGTGATTTTTAAATGCGAGTTCAACGTAAATAATTAATTAGTCTTTTAGTATGATTATGCTAAAATTTAATGTAAACAACTTATAATCGTGCATTTGTTCATTTTCTTTGCTCGTCCAAAGAAAACAGAACCAAAAGAAAAGACGCTTTTTCTTAGGTATTTTTTCGCTTAAAGCGAAAAACCACAAAGAATATCCTAAATTTTTTCCAAGGCTTCAAAAATTTTTAACGGAAATTCATTGTTATACTGGAGAAAAAGAAGAAAAAGGTATATCGAACTCACATATTTTTAAAGTATTTATAAGACAACTTATTATAAGGTGTCTAAAGAAGCCCTTTGTCACCCCTGATCCTTTCAACAACTTCTTGTCACATAAAAAGTATTAGCCCCCAGAGCAAGATTTCTACATTAAAACAAACGCAAGAGCTTAGTTATTTAACTGATAGATCCCGCTAGATACTGAAACGAGTTCAGTAAACAGTGGGATTAGCCTGCCTGCCGGCATAGGCAGGTTCATCTAACTATTTTGTATGCGTCTTTCAGACTTTACAAAACAGTGTTTCACTAACTAAAAAAGCGTAATCTGCCCTTCGTCGTCTAGGGTGTCATCGTCTTTATCTGGTTTTTCTCCGTCTGGTTTGGGTGTCTCCTTGGGTGCTTTTGGAGCTTTTTGTGCCTCATCCGCGCTTTCAGTACTTTCTGAAGAAACCGTTTCTTCATCTACGACTTCTAGCTCTTCTTTAGGAGTTTCAACTGGGGCTTCATACGGAAGTGACTCCAACCAATTAAGTTGCTTTAACTTTTGCGCATACAGCTGATTCCCTTGTGCATTGATTCCTTTGACGGCGATGAAATCTTCCATAGACACCGACTCATTCTCCTTCTGGTCTTTACCGCGTTCTTTATAAAACACCAATTCTGCCACAGGACGATGATCGGTAGAAACGAGTTCTAACTGACTCTGATCATGCTCCGAAATGAAGGTTTCATCCTTTTCTGGGTTTTCGATTAAGAAACGTTTTCCGTAATAGCGTTCTTTCTCTCCATCCCAATAGATCGCCGTGAGTGGTTTTAAAGGTTCCCATTTTTCTAGGACAATCATATCACTATCAAAATGCGCTGTCACATCTGGAATAATGGTACGTACATTCCCGTGTTGATTGATAATTAACAGTCGATCGTCTGGTCTAAATTCTCCGAGTAAATCACCTCTACCATCCACATTAAGACGTTGTACGGTCTCATCAAACCAAATCTTACGCGGTTTAAGCGTAGAGAGTCCTTTTTCTTTGAGCTCCACCGATTTGACTGAATGCTTGGTCACAATATTTCCTTTGGAAGCACGGCCTTTGATGAGAATATCTGAAAAGTCTAATTCTAAACGTAGCTTTTTCACACTAGCAACTGCTCTCAGATACACGGTCACCACTTCTGCTTCGCCATTTGGATTTGCGGTGAAATAGAACATCAACGATCCCTTTTTATCATTGGTCAAGTCATACTCGCGATCACGGGTAACCGAAGTGACATTAAAACGTTTGACGTACGTAGCGCCCCCTTGTCCATCTCTATAGATCATATTATAGGTGGTACGCTTGTCTTTCTTTTTAAAGACGGCGACGTGAATAATGTCTTTCCCAATAAAGGTTTTGGAGTCTACCTTGGTGATCATCATTTTCCCTTCTTTCGTGAAAACGATAATATCATCTATGTCAGAACAATCGGTGACATACTCATCGCGCTTGAGAGACGTTCCTACGAATCCTTCGGCTCGGTTTACGTATAATTTGGTATTCCGTAAGACAACTTTTGTGGCTTGGATATCATCAAACACACGAATCTCCGTTTTACGCTCTTTGCCTTTGCCGTAGTCTTTCTTTAGTCTTGTAAAGTAGTCAATCGCATATTGTGTCAAGTTCTCAAGGTGATAATTGACTTGTGCGATTTGTTCTTCAAGCGCATCAATTTTCTGCTGTGCTTTATCAATATCAAATTTTGAAATACGCTTGATGCGTATTTCTGTAAGACGGGTAATATCTTCTTCGGTAACCGGACGTTTTAGATGTCCGGTATGCGGTTTCAACCCTTTGTCTATGGCTTTAATAACGCCTTCCCAGGTTTCTTCTTCTTCAATATCACGGTAGATTCTATTTTCTATAAAAATACGTTCTAACGATGCATAATGCCATTGGTTTTCAAACTCATCGCGTTGAATTTCTAATTCTTGACGCAACAACTCTTTGGTACGGTCTGTACTGCGTTTAAGCATTTCTGTCACTCCAACAAACAGCGGACTATTGTCTTCAATCACACAGCCTAAAGGAGAGATGGATGTTTCACAATTGGTAAACGCATACAAGGCATCTATGGTTTTATCTGGAGATATACCAGAAGGCAGATGCACTAATATCTCTACATTGGCAGAGGTATTATCTTCTATTTTTTTGATCTTAATTTTCCCTTTGTCATTGGCTTTTAGTACCGAATCAATTAAAGATCCTGTGGTTTGCCCAAAAGGAACTTCTGTAATGACGAGTGTATTTTTATCGTGTTGAGAGATCCGTGCACGTACGCGTACTTTTCCACCTCGGAGTCCGTCGTTATAATTGGTAAAATCAGCAATACCCGCCGTCGCAAAATCTGGAAAAAGTGTAAAACGCTTTTCTTTCAGGTGCTTGATCGAGGCATCTATCAGCTCTATAAAATTATGAGGTAATACCTTGGTACTGAGTCCTACCGCAATTCCTTCTGCGCCTTGTGCGAGAAGTAATGGGAACATCACGGGTAAATTGATCGGCTCTTTTTTACGACCATCATAGGAAGACTGCCAGTCGGTAATTTTAGGATTGTATACCACATCAAGGGCAAACTTAGAAAGGCGTGCTTCTATATATCGAGACGCCGCTGCGCGATCTCCTGTAAGGATATTTCCCCAGTTTCCTTGGGTATCAATTAATAAGTCTTTTTGACCTATCCCGACCATGGCATCTCCAATACTTGCATCCCCATGCGGGTGATACTGCATGGTGTGCCCTACTACATTGGCTACTTTATTATAACGCCCATCATCCAGTTCCTTAAGCGCATGCATGATACGACGTTGTACAGGTTTAAAACCATCTTCAATCGCGGGTACTGCACGTTCTAGAATTACATAGGAAGCATAGTCCAAAAACCAATCTTGAAACATGCCCGATACGCGGGTAATGGTTTCACCTGTCACTTCTCC
>CAYGQJ010000078.1:7430-21603 GCA_964351845.1 uncultured Flavobacteriaceae bacterium
TTTTCAATAATAAATTTCTGACGATCCGGGGTGTTTTTTCCCATGTAAAAAGAAAGTAATTCTTCAATCATCAGCGCTTTATCAAGCATCACGGGTGCGAGGCGGATATCTTCTCCGATAAAGTATTTGAACTCATCTGGAGAGATTTCTCCCAATCCTTTAAATCGAGTGATCTCTGGTTTCGCTCCGAGTTTAGCCATCGCATCTTGTCGTTCCTGCTCACTGTAACAGTAAATGGTTTCTTTTTTATTCCGAACACGGAAGAGTGGCGTTTCCAAAATATATAAATGCCCTTCTTTAATGAGCTCTGGAAAGAATTGTAAAAAGAAGGTAATTAATAACAAACGGATGTGCATCCCGTCCACATCGGCATCGGTAGCGATCACGATGTTATTATATCTCAAATCTTCAATGGATTCTTCAATATTGAGTGCGGCTTGTAGGAGGTTGAATTCTTCATTTTCGTACACAATTTTCTTGGTGAGTCCGTAGCTGTTTAAAGGCTTCCCTTTTAAGCTAAAAACCGCTTGTGTATTCACATCCCTCGATTTGGTAATCGATCCACTCGCCGAGTCTCCCTCGGTAATAAATAAGGTCGACTCCAGATTTCGCTCCTTTTTACTATCGGTCAGATGGATACGGCAATCTCGTAATTTTTTATTGTGTAGACTCGCTTTTTTAGCGCGATCTCTGGCTAGTTTCCGAATACCAGAAAGATCCTTACGCTCGCGTTCTGCTTGTAAAATCTTTCGCTGTAAAGCATCCGCCACCTCAGGATTTTTATGTAGGAAATTATCCAGCGATCGTTTTAAGAAATCATTGATGTAGGTTCGCACAGTCGGCAAATCACCTCCCATATCCGTACTTCCCAACTTAGTTTTGGTTTGGGATTCAAATACAGGTTCCATCACTTTGATACTAATCGCCGATACAATGGACTTTCGGATATCGGAAGCTTCATAATTTTTTCCGTAAAACTCTCGAATGGTTTTTACGACGCTTTCGCGAAAAGCTGCCTGGTGCGTCCCCCCTTGCGTGGTATTCTGACCATTCACAAACGAGTGATATTCCTCAGAATATTGGGTTTTACTGTGTGTAATCGCTACTTCAATATCTTCTCCTTTCAAATGAATGATCGGATAGAGTCGATCGCCGTCTGCGATGCTTTCTGAAAGCAGGTCTTTTAATCCGTTTTCGGAGAAGAACTTTTCGCCATTAAAAATAATGGTTAAGCCCGGATTGAGGTACACATAATTTTTAATGAGACGCTCTACATACTCACTACGGAATTTATAGTTTTTGAAAATAGTCTCATCAGGCATAAAGGACACTTTGGTTCCTCTGCGGCGAGACGTTTCTTCTAATAAATCTTGATTGTTTAATTCCCCACGCTCAAACTCAGCTGAAGCTGATTTTCCATCACGTGTAGATTCTACTCTAAAATAGCTAGAAAGTGCGTTGACTGCTTTGGTACCTACCCCATTCAGTCCTACGGATTTCTTAAACGCACGGGAATCATATTTTCCTCCGGTGTTCATTTTTGAAACCACATCCACTACTTTCCCAAGAGGAATCCCACGACCGTAATCACGTACAATGACTTTTTCGCCTTGAATCGAAATCTCTATGGTCTTTCCAGCGCCCATAACAAACTCATCGATACAGTTATCTAGCACTTCTTTTACTAGAATATAAATACCGTCATCTGCACTAGAACCGTCTCCTAGTTTTCCAATATACATCCCTGGTCGCATACGAATATGTTCCTTCCAGTCAAGCGATCGTATATTATCCTCGTTGTATTGTGTTTCTTTCGTCATAATTGTAGGTAGAATGGCTAATATAAGACATCATGAGCGCTTATAAAACGGGATAAAAGAGAAGTAATCAACAATTTTATAAAAAGTGCTGTTGATTATTATTTAGGGGGCTGAATATTACTTTTTAAGAGAGCTAAACTCGGAGGTAATCACGCTATATCTGAATGAAAACGCTTTTATAGTATCTTTACCTCATATCTGTTATGCATTTTGGTAAAATAGCGATCGTTTGATCTCAGAATCTCCATTCTTTACCTCACATCCTAAAGGATAGAATGAAGATTTCTTCTGTTCTCTCTTTAGGGAGTGTCAACATTGAAGATGTCTAATCCAAATGCACAACAAGTTCACCTAGCGTAAAAACATTGAATCATGGCCAACAAAAACAAATCTGATCTTTTTATCTATATCATTGGTATTGCTATTGTAGGGTTTATCCTTTTTAAGATCATCGGATACATCCTACCTGATGAAGAACCAGATTATGACGGAACTGCTTTACTAGAGGCCGTTATGGATAAAAACGGCGGTAAAGACGCTTGGAGTAACTTACAGAAAATGTCTTACAAAAAGTCTTTCCAACTTTTGTATGAAGATGGTACCATAGAAAAGTCCCTCACCGAATACCATGCATATGATTTTACAGCGGGTATTAATCGTGAAGTGACGTGGAGTCAAAAAGATACCTTGTATGAAATACATCGATCTGATAGTGCGCTCTATCAAATTAAAAATGGCAAATTAGATACATTGACCACGTCAACCCAATTACAATCTAAACTGGATGCAGCTACATTTGTTGTCGGGCTTCCGTTTACATTAGACACGTCATCAGCATCACTTACGTATGAAGGCAAGACAGCATTCCAAAATACGCCTTGTCACATCTTAAAAGTGACTTTTCAAGGATCTGAAGATATCTGGCGACTGTATTATGAGGAAAAAACACTGGCATGGAAGGGCTATTGGGTGCAAACGTCAGGACACTATAGCCTTGTGATCAATGAAGAAATGACGGATGTGAATGGGTTTATGCTTTCGCGAAAGCGTAAAAGTTACAGAACCGATGCGCAACAAAATCCTACCTATCTAAGAGCGACTTACGAATATGAGAACTATGACCTAGAGTAGCAGCTTATGCAATACTCCGCTCCATCTTCATAAATTGAGACGGTGTTAGGTTACTGAATCGCTTAAATGACTTGTTGAAGGTTACTTTGTTGTTATACCCTACCTCATAAGCAATATCGATAATATTGAGATTATCTTTATTCGTTCGAAGTAATTCCATAGCTTCTTCTACACGGTACTTATTGATTAATTCAAAAAAGTTAAGTCCAAAATGCTCGTTAATTACCTGCGAAGCATTGTGGCGTGTTGTGCCCAAACGATCTGCAATGGTCTCTAATTTGATCGTATTTTGACGGTATACTTTTTCTACTTCTAATAGCTTTACTAATTCTTCTTTTAACTCTGTAGAAAAACTAGTCGTAAGTCCTGAATTTTTGTACTTTACAATTTCCTTTTTGAGGGCTTGTACCGTCCCTACGAGTACTTGTGGGTTTGCATAGGCAATATACCCTACATACAACACCATCAATGACATGGCAAGGAATTGCACACTAGAAGCCGCATCTTGGAAACCATCTTTCATAAAGTTGATTCCGTATAATAAATAAGAAATGGCATATACGGTGTGTATGATCATAATCATACGTTGAAGCTTCACTTTCTTAGGTGATTCTATGGCAGATTTTTTAGCATTTTTACGATATAAGCGTAATGTAAAATACCCATATACAAAAAGAGAAATGATTTTTATGACTGCAATCTGATCTAGGTAAGGATGTATATCATACTGTCCAACACCTAGCATTATATCTAATTTTTCTGCTGCTGATAGGGTGTAAATAGGAATAAATACAATAATAAATCCTACTGTTGGCACTAAGTGAACTAAGTCTATTTTTTTGAATTTATAATTTTCTGTAATCCTTTTAAAGTAGAAATACAAAACAGGGCCATATAGAAATGAAAAAACAGTGGATACATTTTTTAAGTGTGGTAATTCATAGGTGTAATTACTCACGTACAGCATCGTATGTATTAAGAAAATAGAATGCATTAAAACAAACAAACCAATGAGGCCATTTGCTATCCTATCTGTTTTTCTTCTGAGGTTAAGTATAAAAGCAATAAAGATTCCAATAAGTCCAACGTATAAATAGAAGAAAGAACTAAGACTAAATTTTACTTCGTATTTATTTTTTAGTGCAAGTAAACCAGGATCGTTGTAAATATATTCATACGCACTGTTTGAAAGTAAAGAAAAATCTCCAGTAGCTAAAATATAATTTTCAAGATTTTCTACAGCAACTTTTGCATTACCCGCTTCGGCAGAGTCTAAAGATATTCTCTTATAAGTAGCTGCCTGTTTCGTTTGCGCATCCGTAACAAGATCTTGATCGGGTGATGGTATATCAAAGCTAGATATACTGATTAATAAAACGAATAATAAGGCTGTTTTGAAAATAATTTTTATGACTCTCATAATTGGATGGTATTACTTGAACAACTTAAAGGTACAAAAATGTCGTACACATCCAACTTTTACAGTATCCACCGATAAAAGTTTACATTTCAATTCATGAATATTACCTCGGACACAAACGATGGGTTAACCACAACTAAAATACTAAATATTTTAAAATCAAATACTTACATAGTAAACATTCGTCGGTTGTTCCTTTTTGAAAAGTAAAAAGTAATCGGATTATTTTTTTGTTAAAGTTTTTGTTGTTTCTGTAAAACACAACCAATTCGTGTGATTTTTTGACGCTAAACGCCTTAAAAAGAATACGCTCTACGACGACACTTTTTGACCTATAATCTCTAAGGCACTCGCTACGGTGTCCATTTTTTCTATTTCATCATCTTCTATGGTAATATCAAAATGATCTTCAACATCGAGAACGACATCGACCAAGTTTGCAGAATTAATATTAAGCTCATTGATGAGGTGACTATTAGGGGTGATATCATCTACAGAAACGTCTTCTGGTAAATAGATTTTGATAATCTTTTTAAGGGCATCATAATGATCTGTATTCATAGTGTTCTTTTTTAAGTAGTGTATTTTTTAAAAAGCATACAACAATTGACATCTCCAAAACCAAAACTGGCTTTGGCTGCCACTTGAAGATCTGCTCTTATGGTTTTATTTGGGATTTGATTTTTATGTACAATTGCTGTGATCTCTGGGTGAATATCATCACAATTTATGTTTCCAAAAACCATGCCTTCGTTTAGTTCTAGTATCGTCGCAACGGTTTCTATACTTCCTGCGGCGGCAAGACAGTGTCCTGTCATACTTTTGAGCGAATTAATATACGGAAAATCTTTACCAGATCTTCCTAAAGCCTCACTCCAGTTTTTTACTTCGGTAGGACACATTCCCGTTGCTGTGAGGTGTCCATTAATAGTGTCTATGTCCGCTGATTTGACATTTGCATTGTGTAAGGCATCTTTTATGCATCGCTGTACCGCAATGCTATTGGGGGCTGTCATACTCCCTTCCTGCCGCTGACCGCCACTATTGACGGCGCCACCGACTACCTCTGCATAAATGGTTGCATTACGAGCCATCGCACTCTCTAGGCTTTCTAGCACCAAAGCTCCTGCCCCGCTTCCGGGTATAAAACCACTGGCGTCGCTTTGCATCGGTCTGCTCCCTAGTTCTGGTTGATCGTTGTGTTTTTTATTGAGTACGCGCATCGCATCAAAACCTCCCCATATATACGGTCCAGAATCATTACAACCGCCTACGAGCATCCGTTTGGCATATCCATGTGCAATACGGTCATATCCCATCAAAATACTTTCAGTTCCTGTGGTACAGGCGCTAGAATTGGTGGTTACTTGATTTCCGCACCCCAGATACCCGCCTAAATAGGCACTAATCCCACTCGCCATGGTCTGAATCACGGTGGTACTTCCTAGGCGTTTTACTTTTTTTTCATCCGTAAGGTAGATGGCTTTCCTAAATTTTTCTGCGCCTAAGAGTGAGGTACCAAACACAACTCCACTATCATAATCTACGGTGTCCTTGTCTGTCACAGTAAGTCCGGCGTCTTTCCATGCATCTACCCCAGCAATCATCCCATAGACAATTCCTGTGGCTTCGAGATCCCTGAGTTGTAAGGGCGTAAAGTAGTTATCTAGCAACCCTTCTGGAATTTGAGGTTCTCCAGCAATTTGGCAACCAAAATTCAAATCAGCGAGTTGTTGCTGAAACCGAATTCCTGAGGTACCGTTTTTAATGGCTTCTGTAAACGCAGGAATTCCTACCCCATTGGGGGCACATACACCTAATCCTGTAATAACAACTCTTTGTTTACTCATGATCCTTGAAACATTCCTGCGAGTTCGCCTTGACAAACGACCTCATTTTCTTGGTTATATAGTTTTACGTGGCATTTTAATTTTTGAAACCGAAAGTAATTGACTTCGGAAACCACCCATACTTTTTCATTGGGATACACCGGTTTTAAAAACGAAACATCGGCACTTGTAAAGGCTACTTTTAGATTTTCTAGTGATCCTTTATCTTTCAATAAATACATTCCTAAACTCACCAATCCAATTTGTGCCATACATTCTGTTAAGATCACCCCTGGTGTGACAGGATGGTTCTTAAAATGCCCTTTATAAAAATAAGCATCTTCTTTAAACGTATAAGAGCCTTTAATATGCGTTGCACTTACTTCCTCTATCTCATCGACAAATAAGAAAGGTTCGGTGTAGGGTAATTGTGCTATGATCTCTTTTGTTGTCATCGTATATGATCTCCTCCATCTACTGGCAGAATAGCGCCATTAATCCATGTCGCTTCGTCTCTACACAACAAATAAACGGCATTTGCGACATCTTGCGGAAGGGTTAAACGTCCATATGGATTGCGTTCTATTGATTTTTCTTTCATGAGCTCACTGCCAGGTATTAATCGTAGGCTTTCGGTATCGGTCACCCCGGCTTGGATGCAATTGGCTTTGATTCCTAGAGGTGCAAATTCTAAGGCAATGCTTCGGGTGATGCTTTCTAAGGCTGCTTTAGCGGCTGCTACGGCGCCGTATTGTTTCCATGCTTTATGACTTCCTTCACTCGTAAAAGCAATGACTCTGGCATCTGGTGAGAATAGGTTCGCTTTCGCGAAAGCGGACACCCAATCATACAAACTTATCGCCATCGCGTCTACCGTCAGGGTAAAATCATTTGAGCTTAAAACGGATCCGTCGGGATCATGTAAAGGTTTTAAATTACCTCTAGCGACACTATGCACCAAGGTTTTGAACTGATGGACACCAATGGTTGTACCGATTTCTGAAATCACATTTTCTCGCTTTTCAGGGTGCATTGCATCTATATTAAAAGTCATCACCTCCACCTTATGCGATTTCATCTCCTGAACGGCTGTTTCAAAAGTCGCTAGAACGCTCCTCCTGCTGCGATGCACGATACAGATATGCATGCCTTCGCGTGCGAGTTTTTGTGCGGTAGCGAGTCCTAAACCGCTACTACCGCCTAGAATCATCGCCCATTTGCCTATATATTCTTGTGTCACTTCCATATGATTACCATTTTAATAAGACACGTTGCGCTGAGAATCCTGGTCCGAAACTAAGCATGATTCCTATGTCGTCTTTAGGGAGTTGTTTGTCTAAAAATCGCTCTAACACATAGAGCACGGTAGCACTACTCATGTTTCCATATAGTCGTAATACTTCTTTGGTATCATCTATGTTTTTACCCAATTTTCCAAAAAGGTCTTCGACGGTTTCGACTATTTTACGTCCGCCGGGATGAAAAATGAGATGTTGTACGGCGTGTATATCGAGTCCGTTTTTTTCTAGAAACGGGTGTATAATATCAGGAAATTGTTGCGCAATGGTTTCTGGTACGGCTTGATCAAGGATCATTTGTAAGCCTGTATTGACCAGTTTAAAGCCCATCATGTGCTGTGCATCATAAAAGTGGTACATTTCTGTATCTACGATTTCTGGGCCATTGTCTTCTTCTTTTGAGGAGAGTAACACACAGGCCGCACCATCGCCAAAAATCGCAGCACTCACCACATTGACCATCGAAAAATCTGTATGTTGAAAAGTAGCGGTAGGGCTTTCTATCGCAATAACAGCGGCTCGTTTTCCTGGATTTGCTTTTAAAAACTCATTGGCATAAATCACACCAGAGACGCCTGCAGCACAGCCCATTTCTGTCACGGGTAACCGAACAATATCTTGTCGTAGTTGCAGGCTGTTAATTAAATACGCATCTAGGGACGGAATCATAATTCCTGTGCAACTTACGGTAATAATATAATCGAGCGATTGTGGAGCCCAAGTGGCTTTTGTAAGCGCTTTTTCAAGTACTTGTTCGCCTAGTTTTACGACTTCTCTTGTATAGATGTCATTTTTTTCTTCGAAGCTCGTGGCTGTAAACACTTCTTCTGGCGCCATAATGCTGTAGCGTTTGTCAACAGCAGCATTGCCAAAGATCTTTTTTACCTTCCGTTTAAAACGATCGTCTTGATCGTGTAACCAGACATCCAGAAAAGGAATGATTTCATCTGTGGTCCTGTGGTATTTTGGAAGTTGTTTTGCTACTGTTGTAATCTTTACGTTCATAGAGTTTTAATTAACCACAGATATCGAAACGCCCATTTCCAAGTAATCTCAGAGTGTTTTAATTCCAATTGTTGTGCAACTTTTTTTAATTCGTGCTTTGTAAATGCGCTTGCGATAGAAACAAGTCCATCATTTTTAGCAATGTGGCTCTTGATAAAAATACGACTAAATAATCTAAATAACTGATACGCGATTTTACTTCTTTGTAAGTCGTTTATGATGACTGCTACTTGCGCAAGGGCTACAAATTGTTTCATAAACGTAAGAATCTCCTGATCTTTAAAATGATGCAATGTAAGTGTACATAGAATAATATCACATTCAAATGAATCTTTTTGGACGGTTAAAATATCTTTTACTCTTACATCTATGTTTTGATAGGTTTGAGATGCCTCTTTTCCCATCGCAATACTTTGCGGACTCAAATCAAAGCCTACTAATTGCAAATGAAGGTTTTTAGAGCGAAAATAATCAGCGATAAGACGGAGCATTTCTCCATCTCCACAGCCTACGTCTACGATGGTCCATTCTTTTTTTGCAGGGTTTTCCTTAAAAAGGCGTTCTAGGGCTTGAATGGTGATTCGATTGCCTCCAAGGAGTTTATTGACTCTGGAAATAGCTATAAGGGCATTCTTTAAGTCTATTTCAGAAATATTAGGGTCATCCATGAGTTCTTGCTCAGTGGCTCTTGTTGTTAAATCTCTCATATACTAGATGTCCCGTGCGTCGATTTGATAATTGTTTTTAAAATATAGGGAGACCTACTGATGACAGCAACTCCTATATTAGTGAGTCTTTTATGCTGTAAGGCATGTTGAATCCATCGTCCCATCTTGAGTCTTTTTTGAAAAGCATCATTCCATGCGTTTATATAGTATTCTTCTAGTTCTGATCTGGTATAGGTATTTGATTTTTGTTGCACCAATAGGCTTGAAATCATTTTTGCGCTATGAATCGCCATGGCCATGCCATTGCCACACAGCGGATGAATTAATCCCGCACTATCTCCTATCATAAAAATATGATTGACGACAGGTTGTTTTTTATCAAATGAGATTTGGCTGATGGTCACAGGGGCTTCGAAGGCCATTTCTGAATTTTCAAAGAAGTGTTTAAGGGCTTTATTTTTATAAAGTACTTTTTGTTGATACTCTTCTATGTTCTTATACTTTTTAAAGGAAGCATAATCGGCAAGGTAACAAGCATTCACATGACCAGTTTCTACTTTTGAAAGTCCGCAATAGCCGCCATTAAAATTATGCAGAGCAACCAAATCATCAGGGAACGCTGTTTTGTAATGGGCTTTTACGCCTAGCCAAGCAGATTTTTTCTGTATAAACTTTCGCGAAAGCGTAATATCCAATCCACTGCGTTTCCCATAAGCGCCCAGAACGTAATCGGCTGTAAATTCCTGATGGTTGAGTGTTGTCACCTGAAATTGATGTTGATTGAATTGTACCTCTTTTACGGTGTCATGTAATATTTGAACTCCTAAGCCTACTGCTGTATCTGCCATGAGTGCGTCTAGTGCAAACCGACTAATCCCAAAGCCTCCAAGAGGAAGGGTAATCTCTAACGGCCTACCGGAAAGGCTTGAAAAATGAAATGTATTTATTTTTTTTGCCTGATGATCAAACGGATGAATTCCTAATGTTTCGAGATACGAGAGTACTTCGTTGGAGATATACTCCCCACATACTTTATGTTTTGGGTAGGTATTTTTTTCTATGAGTATGACTTCAAAACCTTCTTTTATTAGGTGGATAGCGCTTGTAAGCCCTGCCAGTCCCCCACCAATAATTAAAATTCTAATTGTATTGTTACTCATAGTTGAAGTCAACTTCACAGTAAAAATAGTTTTTATAACGAAACTAATAGGTATAAAAAACTATTAGTTTTTAAAAATTCTAACCATTTTTTTGTTGACGAATCCTTGTGTTTATAAACAACAATATCTGCGATAAGGTCATTTTTGAAAAGGTATTTATAGATTTACTGTTAACCCGTAATATCCTTAGTAATTTCAATTAAAAATTGTTAAATATTTGACAAATAATGACTTATTGGCTGTTTTTTTTGAGTTTATATGAATTAAAATATTATTTTTATATGAAATAAATTGTAATTTAGGGCTTCATTATTAACATTATACACCCCCGATATATTTATGCAGGATCAATTATTTAATATTCTTTACAAACTATTAATTACAAATAAGATCAGGCTCAATAAAGAAGAGTTAAAACTTCAGTTACTGAGCCATCCTTCATATCCAAGTTTACATGCACTCACTGGGGTGTTAAAACATTTTGGGGTACCGAATCTTGCCTTACAAGTACCTACAGACCAAGAAACTTTAGATCAATTACCGCCTACTTTTATCGCCAATGTAAAAGGAGAGAAAGGAATGTATTTAGGGCTTGTTGAGAAAAAAGCAGGTACTATTAATGCCTACACAGATCACAAACAGGTAGAAAACATGTCTAATGTTGACTTCTTTGAAGCGTGGGATGGTATTATTGTCGCTGTAGAAAAAGATGAGACGGTTAAGGAAGAAAAGACAACAAATACCTCTAAAATACTACAATGGGCACTTATATGTGTAGGGTTAGGTGTTGGCATTGCCTTACTTAACAACGCATTGATATTTGAAGGAATTCATTATTTCTTGAGTACCGTCGGATTGATTTTAGGGGTGCTGATTGTAGGGCATTCATTAGGGATAGAGTCCAGTAGTACGGCTAGTATCTGTAATCTTTCAGAAAAAACAAGCTGTGATGCTGTTTTAAACTCCAAAGGAGCCAAATTAGGAGGTATATTGACGTTAAGTGATGCAAGTATTATAGCATTTGGCAGTTATGTTTTAGTCTATTGTTTTGCTTTATTAAGCGGTATAGACATTAGTAGTGTTATCTCAAGCTTGTCGCTCTTGGCAATTCCATTTGTCCTCTACTCTATCTATTATCAGGGTGTTGTTTTAAAGAAATGGTGTCCATTATGTTTGGGGATCGCTGGTGTGATCATTCTTCAAAGTGTTATTGTTTTTAGTACCGGAAATACAACTTCTTTTTTATCTATTAGTTTAGAAGAAATAGTTCTATATGTACTGAGTGTTGTGCTGATTGTAAGCGTATGGTTTTTAATTAAACCTTTGCTTCAAAAAAAGGTAGCATTGGATACACTCAAGATAGAGAGTAATAAATTTAAAAGGAATTTTTCCATCTTTAATACACTACTACAAGAAAATGATCATGTTGAAAATGATATTCAATTACCTAACGAAATCGTACTAGGAAATAGAGATGCGTTATTGGAAGTTGTATTAGTGACGAGTCCATTGTGCTATTATTGTAAAGACGCTCATACAGATATAGAGAATATCCTAAAGCAATCTAGTAATGATATAAAGGTGATTGTTCGATTTAATGTAAGAGTCGAAGAAAAAGAAGATGAAGGATTCCTAGTAACCTCCCATTTATTGCACGCTTACAATACCCAAGGAGAATTGGGATGTGTCAAAATGATGCATGAGGTATATAAGCATGATGTTGATTTAAAGCAATGGTTGAAAAAACAAAAAGATTTTGATGCAGACTATACCGATGTATTAACTGCTCAGAAAGAATGGTGTACTAAAAACAATATCAATTTTACACCTGCCTTATATATTCAAGGAAATCAATATCCAAGAGAGTACGACAGAAATGACTTATCCTTATTTATAGAAGACCTCATCGAATTAGAAAACCAAACGGAAGCCATGGAAGATAGTTCGGTTGTGACTTCCTAAGAAATAGAACATTAATTAAAATTTATAAATACTCAATACCCAACAAAAGATTCAATTTACACTAAATCATATTTTGTTAATCCCTATAATACAAATGAATATATAGACATAAAGTGTCTTTAAAAGTTCAGAATTATTAACTTAATATCATTTGCTATGAAAAAATTAATGAATCTCAAAGGAGCCAAAACTTTGGCTATTACGCAACAAAAAGAAATCGAAGGAGGTTGTCCAAGACCTCGTCCTAACCAGTGCCAACCAGTGCCGCAAATCGCTTTTTGCCAATCTGATGCTGAATGTCCAACTGGACAGATATGTTGTTTTGGTAACTGTGGAATAGAATAGAAAAAGGATCATGTGCACCTGCATACGATCCTTTTATCATTTTAGATGATTTTGTTCAATTTCAAATAAGGCATCATGTGTCTTTAAAAGATTTACAAAATCTATTTTAATAGTTTTCATCGTACCTATATAAAGCCAAATACTAAGAGTGCCAACCTTGTATTCTTATCTAGACTATTTTGTTAATCCCTATAATACAAACGCATAGACACAACCCTGAATGTCTTTAAATGATCAGGTTCATTAACTTAATATTCTATTATCATGAAAAAATTAACAAATCTCAAAGGAGCTTCTGTATTAAATGCTGTTGCCCAAAAAACAATTAACGGAGGTCTTCATTTATCCTGCGGATGCGCTGGAAAACCTCAAGGATCAAAATGCTATGGAGGTGCCAACTGTCATTGTATTGGAAGATGCAACTCAGGTGGAACTTGTGATCTTTACTAAACAATCTTAATCGATTTTAAATTTTTTGGACGTGTAACTTCAAGGCGTATTGTCTTGTAAGATATAGACAGTCATTCCTTGCTGTCTTTAAACAACTAAAATTATAAACTAAAAAATGAAATTATGAAAAATCTAAAAAAATTAAAAGGAGTTCAAGTGTTAAACAAAACGCAACAAAAAGAAGTAAACGGAGCTCGTATTGGGTGTAGTTCAAATTGCACTGGAAGACCGCAAGGCTCCCGCTGTTATGCTGGAGGACACTGTTTATGTCCAGGAGTATGTCTAAGCGGAGGCTGCATCCCTTTATAGAACAAGATAAAAGACTATAGACACAACCCTGAGTGTCTTTAAATGATCAGGTAAATTAACATATTAAAAAATACAATTATGAAAAAATTAAAAAATCTTAAAGGTGCTGTAGCACTAGACAAATTACAACAAAAAGAAGTAAACGGAGGTATTAGAAAATTATGTGATGGAAACTGTGCTGGAAAACCAAATGGAGCCCGTTGCTATTATCAAGGACACTGTAGCTGTCCTGGAGAATGTTCTAGTTTTGAAGGATGCATACCTTACTAGAATTTAAATTAATCATACTGTTCAAACTTGATTCATTAGAACCAAGTTTGAACAGTATTTCACCAAAAGATCAATACTTTTTTAGTGTCTGAAGACTTATAAATAGTATAGTGTTTTCGCATTTTAAAAGCAATCACAGTACAGACATGAACCTGAGTGTCTTTAAATAATCAGATCTAATCACTTTATTAAAATTAAAATTATGAAAAAATTAAAAAACCTTAAAGGTGCTGTAGCATTAAACAAAGCCCAACAAAAAGAAGTAGATGGGGGAATGAGGCCCACTCCCGTTTTAGCATGTAATGGTAATTGCGCTGGAAGACCTTCGGGATCCCTTTGTTTTTACCAAGGTCATTGTGATTGCGAAGGAAGATGTTCTAGTGGAACTTGCATTCCTTTATAGAAATTAGATAATAATAACATTCAAACTTGATGATTTACAACAAGTTTGAATGTTATTTTACAAGAATACCCCTTTTTATGTATCTAAACTCATTTATAAATAA
>CAYGQJ010000079.1:0-4418 GCA_964351845.1 uncultured Flavobacteriaceae bacterium
AGCGAATAGAAAAAAACTCCCTATCTTTGCTTTCCGAACATTGTTTTGGAATCATCTATGAGTCAAAAAGTATTACTTAATGCGACCGAGGTACACATTATCCTCAATAGACTGGCTTGTCAACTCATTGAAAATCACGAAGACTTTTCTGATACCGTCCTGATAGGGATTCAACCGCGTGGGATTTTTCTAGCAGAACGTATTAAAAAACTGCTCACAGATACTTACAAAATTGAAAATGTCAAACTGGGGTATTTGGATATTACGTTTTTCCGTGATGATTTTCGCAGAAGCGAAAAAACACTGGCAGCCAATAAAACGAACATTGATTTTGTGGTCGAAAATAAAAAAGTCGTCTTTATAGATGATGTCTTGTATACAGGGCGGAGTATCAATGCGGCACTGACCGCTATACAGAGTTTTGGACGCCCAGAAGAGGTGGAGTTATTGTGTCTGATTGATAGACGTTTTAGCAGACATTTACCCATCCAACCGGATTATAGAGGGCGGCAGGTAGATGCGATCAACGAAGAGAAGGTCAAAGTGAGCTGGGTAGAAAATGAAGGTGAAGACACCGTATATGTGATTAATACGTAAGACATGAGCGAATTAAGTGTAAAGCATTTACTAGGCATTAAATACATCACGAAAGAAGACATCGAGCTGATCTTCAAAACCGCCGATCATTTTAAAGAAGTCATCAACCGACCGATTAAAAAAGTGCCTTCACTACGTGATATCACCATCGCTAATCTGTTTTTTGAAAATAGTACGCGAACCAAACTCTCTTTTGAACTCGCAGAAAAACGACTGAGTGCCGATGTGATTAACTTTTCGGCAGCGGCTTCTTCAGTGAAAAAAGGGGAGACACTGATTGATACGGTCAATAATATCCTATCGATGAAAGTGGATATGGTCGTGATGCGTCATCCAAATCCAGGAGCAGGTATTTTCCTGTCCAAACATATCAATGCGAGTATTGTCAATGCAGGAGACGGAGCGCATGAGCATCCGACACAGGCGTTGTTGGATAGTTTTTCGATCCGCGAACGTTTAGGCGAAGTGGCAGGGAAAAATGTGGTCATTGTCGGTGATATTTTGCATAGCCGTGTGGCATTGTCTAATATTTATGCCCTCAAATTACAAGGGGCCAATGTGAAAGTATGCGGTCCTAAAACGCTCATGCCAAAATATATTGAAAGCCTCGGCGTTGAAGTCGAATTAGACTTGCGCAAAGCGCTACAATGGTGTGATGTGGCGAATATGCTTCGTGTACAAAATGAGCGCATGGACATCAGTTACTTCCCAAGTACGAGAGAATATACCCAACAATATGGCGTGGATAAAGCGTTGTTAGAATCACTGGATAAAGAGATTGTAATTATGCACCCAGGGCCTATTAACAGAGGGGTGGAGATTACGAGTGATGTTGCCGATTCTGGACAAGCGATTATTCTAGATCAGGTGCAAAATGGAGTTGCAGTACGAATGGCAATTATTTATTTATTAGCTTCCAAAATCAAACAATAATGAAGGTAACACAAACAGATACGTATACGATTCTTGAAGATGAGCGTGATGATGTATTGGATTTTGCATCCTACCTAGAACGTATTGTTCCCGAAAAATACGAAGATCGTCATCTGGTGATTGATCTTTTACAATACACTGAGCTTACCTTAGAGCAATTGGTTGCTTTTATCAAGCTTTCTAACTACCAACGTGCTGATAAAAAATCATTTGTGTTTGTTAATACAGGTATTGATTACGATCTGATTCCTGATGAAATGGTGGTCGTACCCACACTACAGGAAGCCGAAGATATCATCCAAATGGAGGAGATCGAGCGGGATTTAGGGTTTTGATATGCAAGGCTCTATCTTTAAAAATAAATATATAAAAGTTGCTTTTTTCTTTTTTCTGCTTTTAATATTACTTTTAGGAGTTTATTTAGATTTTATTTTAGACGTTGATTCATACTATTTCACCGAAGATTATCTGAAGGTTAAAGATAAAATGAGGATTTCAGGAATTCTCAGTGCTGTGTTTTATGGGATTTTAGTAGCAATATTTTCTATTTTTCGATCATTAGACAACAAAAAACCAAAATTGTTTTTGTTAAATGTCATTATTTACACACTAATTACATTTACATATTTTGTAGATGTTAACACTAATATATTTTGTTATCTAAATATGAAAGGTGATAATGGAAGTATCATAACAAGTACATCAGAAATTATTGCTACTAATAAAGATGATGAGTTTGGTCATACACATTATTATATCGTTGGGGTAGGTATTCGTGAAGAAAATCTAAATGCTTATTATTTTAAGTTAAATCATGAGATCTTAAAACAACATTACTTTAAGATACAAAAGGAAAAAGATACTATTCAGGTAAAAATATATAAAGGGCAATATGGATATTATCATTCTCCAGAAATAGTAGAATAGTTTGCTCATATTATCATAAATCATTATTTCTTTTCTTAACGCCATAAGTAAATAGTAAGACTCCCGCCGGAGTTTATACTGAGCCTAGTCGAAGTACGGGAATTTAAAATATTTTTAAAAACCGAAGACCCCTTTCCCTAGTTCTGAGGTTGGGTGTTTATGATTTTTGGATTTATTTTATGATTCCTAAATGTTGTTTCGGCTCTCGAAAAGTTGTCGTAAAATGTGAAGTGAAGATTCCGTAGAATTTCGGACTGTCTGAGCGTAGCGAGTTTCTGAAATTCAGGAATAGAACGATACATTTAGACAAGGTTTCGTAAGCCTAGACTTTTTTGTTTCTTTTTTTGGCAATGAAAAAAAGAAAAGAAAGAATCTAATTCTATTAAGTTATATTTATTTTCGCACTTTACAAGAACGCACATTACTTCCATTTCATGAGCACATCCCTTACTGTATCCATTTTAGGCTGTTATGCCGCGGCTCCTGGGGCGTTCAAAAACCCGACGTCTCAAGTGCTTGAGATTCGGAATCATGTGTTTTTGATTGACTGTGGGGAAGGGACACAGGTTGCCTTGCGGCGAAATAAAATAAAGTTCGTTCGCATCAAGCATATTTTTATTTCGCATTTACACGGCGATCATTTTTTTGGACTGATGGGCGTGATTTCGACCTTTAGCTTATTAAAACGAACCGCACCACTCACGATTTATGGTCCTGTAGGGCTTAAAGAAGTGATTTTACTACAGCTGAAACTAACGCAGAGTTTTACCAGTTATCCGTTGCATTTCAAAGAATTAAAAAGCAAGGAGCCGCAACTCATTTATGAAGATGATTTGGTGACAGTCACGACCATTCCGTTGAAACACCGTATTTATGCCAATGGGTATTACTTTCAAGAAAAAGTAGGACCGCGTAAATTGGATATTAATTCGGTGCTGAATCTCAATATTGATAAAGCCTATTTTAATAAAATCAAACAAGGAGGCGATGTGACCTTAGAGGATGGTACGGTGGTTCCTAATCACGAACTCACCTTTGATCCGCCAGCACCCAAAAGCTATGCGTATTGTAGTGATACGACGTATAAACCGAGTATTGCAGACCAAATAAAAGGGGCGACGGTGTTGTATCACGAATCCACTTTTTTAGATAGTCACGAGCATTTATGTAAAGTCACAGGACATAGTACCGCCAAACAAGCCGCTACGATTGCCAAACAAGCCGAGGTGGCTCAGCTTATTTTAGGACATTATTCTACAAGATATCCAGACTTACATGCCTTTAAAGAAGAAGCACAAACTATATTTGCACATACGCACCTCGCAGATGATGGCGAAGTATTTACGTTTTAAGATTTAAGACACCACACCATGGAAGAGAAAAAACCAATACATAAAAAAGCAGCCGCACAATTACAAGAACACTTCGATCTGCTCATTCCTCGCAATCTTTTTCTCGTAAAACAAAATACCTATACAGACCGCGTTTACAAAGTAGCGGGATCTACCGCTGTAAAAAATAACATTACCATTTCTTTTAAAATCACAGAAGACGATGGGTATGTATGTGAGTATTTTTTAGATGCAAACGGTTACACAGAGCACAGGCGTTATTTCCTCGCCACCGACGAAGTAGAGTTGCTTGAAAACTACGAAGGGCAATTCGGTGATGCAGCTTATGAAGACGAAGACGTCAGCTATGAAGAGCAGATGCGCATCATCAAGCATAACAAAAAAGTACGCGATTTACTGATCAAGAAAGGGTTTGTGAAGAAGAAGTAGGGGGGGCGCTTTCGCGAAAAGGAATATAGAGTATAGACCGCTTCGCTTTTAGAATCTAGACCTATGTTCGGAAGTTTTTAGTTCCCCCTTTGGGGGCTAGGGGTCTTTCTCTCCCTTCCGTCTGAATCTCATACTTCGATTCATCCACCTTCCCTCAGAGAGGGAAGGAGCTTTTGTTTT
>CAYGQJ010000079.1:4518-21477 GCA_964351845.1 uncultured Flavobacteriaceae bacterium
CGTTCTATAAACTTATTGGTGAATACCTTGGCGACATCATTTGATAATACCGTGTTTCTAGCTTCGATCCAAGCGTTTACATGGGTGGTGCCGTACATATTTTTAATGCGGGTTTTGTTGAGGTTAAAGTTGATTTTCCCCCAATGTAATGTGTACGGAATGTTTTTGTCTTCTAGTCGATTCCAGACGGCTTCATAAAACGTACGTGCCGCTTTGCTGTCAACACCATCCATTTCTAGGACACAGGTATGGGTGAATTTGGTAAAGCCTAAGGTCGCTTTGGTGCCTTTTACATACCGTAAGGAAAGTCCGCCGGGGAATGGGCATTTTTTGTTCACATCTATAATTTCTTCCACGACGCGAGCGGCATCGGCAATGTCGATACCTATAGCGGCACTCGCCACTTTCCCTCTGAATTTCGTGTAGTTGAAGAGTTCGCGAATGGTTCCTGTCTGTGGCGGTTGCGGCGCAAAAGCAAGTCCAAACATCGTATTTACCATCGGTGGGATCAAGAGATCAGAAACTACCCCTAGTCGGTCTAACGTAGCCGACATAATGCCTAGCAGATCATCTCCATAGGTGAAATTATTATCCCGTACCACAGGGGTGTAGGGGAGTTGATACGGTTTTTTGTACATATACTTTAAGAAAGCACCTTTTTGAGGATTGTTTTTCTCAAACTTGTGTAGGTTAAAAAGGACTTCAAAGTGATATAATTCTTTATTGGGTCCTGCGCCTGGTAAGTTAAGACCAGAGAAGTCTAATTGTGTCATGGCTTTTTTCAACACATCATTATACGGGATATCTCCTTTACGATGTTCTTCAAGAAGGAAAACAGGCTCAGTTTCGATCATGACGCCGTGTATAAACCCGAAACTCCCAAAACTGACCAACGCCGCTTCAAAGAGGGCATCGTCTTTGATGATTTTGGCGTCTAACCAATCTACAAAAGTAGGTGCGGCGACTGGATAGGAGGCTCGCTCCAGCCAAATATGTTCGTTAGGCCCTGTAATAATATGTAAACCGACCACAAAGTCTTGAATAGCGCCGACTTCAAAAGCGGCACCGTGGGTGCCTGTCGATAAGGCGCCTGCAATGGTTTGTCCGTTGCTGGCTCCAGAAGCTTTGATGGATCGTGCAGGCGTTTTATTGGCGAGTCGGTTATTGATTTCGTAAATAATGCTTCCGCATTGTAGAAAATAGAGGTCTTCTACCTGTTTCTGGTAGTCGTTAGCTACATACTTTCGCGTAAGCGGAAAAGAAAAATTTAAAGAAGCCGTGTCTATGAGTCCGCCTTCGGTGACGCCAACTTTGGTAAATGACCACCCGCTTCCCATCGCACGTAATCGGATATCATGATCAATGCCGTGTTTGATGAGCCATTGGAAGTTTTTAGTGGTTTTATGATAGCGTTCTCGTCGTTTGCCACCAGCGGGGTTGTAAACTTTAAAGGAAGTGTCTGGCACGAGGTCATGGGTGAAGTTTTCGTGCTTATTAGTCCATTGCTGGATGGGCAGTTTTTCTAATCCTTCTGGTATCATACTATTGTTGTTTAGCTGTTAGCTGTCAGTTCTTAGCTTTTAGCTGTTTTTAAGTCATATTTATCGTTGTTCTAGAAGCTCTCAAAGATGGATTGTTTAATCGTCGAGTCCTCCGTCACCATCTTGGGGCCTTGCACATCCGTAAGTTACGGTTCTGTGATTTACAGCGCCTAGGGTGACTAAGCTTAGTAAAAAGTCTCCCAAAGAAGATTTGGTCTCTACCCAAGCCATGGCTTTTTCGCTACATGGGCACACAGCATTTTCTACTTCAGGGTTGGCATTGACGCGTTTTTGTTTTAATCCCCACCAGTAACTCCAGCTACTTTTTTTCTGGCATTCTATATTGACAGCACTGTCTTGATAAGGGTTGGCTTCTACGCGTGTGCTCACGCAAGAAGAGGTGATGCTAAATACGAGTAAGATTACCAAAATGTGCGCGTACGGCTGTATGTGTCTTTGCAGTTTCATAAGAGAAAGGTTTACTTGTAAAGTTACTAAAAGCCAGTATTTTGAAGCAAGGGGCGAATGCCCCTATTTTTTGGGTAGCTTTTGTAGGTTAATTCTATGTGAAACCTATGATTACGACTTTTAACTTTGTTTGCTTTCTTGTACCTTAGCAAGCATGAATAGAGACTTACATGCTTTTAGGCAAACGTATGCAAAAGGAGCCTTGCTCATTGAAAATATGAGTGATCATCCTATGGAGCAATTTACGACTTGGTTTCAAGAAATTGAGGAAGATGGCGGTGTCAAAGAACCGAATGCGATGACACTCGCGACGCTTGGGGAGGATGGTTTTCCAAAATCGAGAATTGTTTTACTTAAGGAATATGATCAGGAGGGATTTGTATTTTATACGAATTATGAGAGCGAAAAAGGGATCAGTATGGCAAAACATGCGCAGGTCGGGATTTCTTTTTTTTGGCCGAGTATGGAGCGTCAGGTGATCATCAAAGGGAATGTACGTAAAGTGAGTGCTGCCCGATCGGATCGCTATTTTAATGCACGTCCCAAGGATAGTCAGCTAGGGGCTTTGGTGTCAGATCAAAGTCGGGTGATTGAAGGACGTGAGGTATTGGAGGAAAAAATGAGTGCGCTTAAAGCGAAATATGATGCTGAGGAGATTTCGAGACCGTCTCATTGGGGAGGGTATCTCGTGGAACCTATTTCTATCGAATTTTGGCAAGGGCGACCGAGCCGATTGCACGATCGAATCCGATACAGAAAGGAAGATGCAGCATGGATAAAAGAACGTTTAGCACCTTGATATGAAAACACTATACCTTGTAAGACACGCCAAATCCAGTTGGAAATTTGATGTTATTGATCATGCACGCCCGCTGAATGATAGAGGGTTGCGAGATGCACCTATCGTAGCAGCTCACGTAGCAGATGCTATGCCCAAGCCTGATTTGATGATGAGTAGTGATGCGATGCGTGCGAAGACGACTGCGTTTTTTTTCGCGAAAGCGTATAACATTTCAGAAAAAGACATTGTACTAGACCATATATTATATGATTTTGATGGACGAGATCTGGTAGAGGTGATACGGAGTTGTGATGACCGTATAGATCGTTTAATGGTGTTTGGACATAATAATGCGATGACCAATGTCGTAAATGCCTATGGAGATAAGCCTATTGATAATGTACCTACCTGTGGCGTGACGGTGATTGAATTTTCTGTAAATCAATGGCAGGATATCAGCCAAGGAAAGACTATTTTTACCAGTATACCTAAAGAATTATAAAGCATGAATGAACAACAGAGGAGCAGATATATAAATAGAGAATTAAGTTGGTTACAGTTTAATGGTCGTGTGTTACAAGAGGCTGCTGATGAGACAGTTCCTCTTATAGAGCGATTGCGTTTTTTAGGTATTTTTTCTAATAATCTGGATGAGTTTTTTAAGGTGCGTTATGCTACTGTACGTCGTATTGTGCGTGCAGGTCGTAAGGGTAGAAAAGCACTAGGGGTATATACGGCAGAAGAGTTACTGCCTATGATTACTGATATTGTGATTGAGCAACAGGCAGAGAGTTTACATATTTTACATGCTATCTATGAAAAGCTCGAACATGAAGGGATTCATATCCTTAATGAAACTGAGATTACCCATAGAGAACATCAGAAGTTTATCAAGGATTTCTTTACAGAAGAGGTAAGTCCGGCGATAGAAACCATCATTTTAAGAGAAGATGTAGAGTTACCACGTATACAGGACCTAGATGCGTACCTCACTATTAAAATGGTCATGAAAGGAGAAGAGCCTCCTATTTATGCATTGCTTGAAATACCAAGTAGTATCGATCGTTTTATTGTGCTTCCCAAAATAGATGATCGTGATTGTATCATGATGATCGATGATTTGATACGTTACAATCTAGATAGCTTCTTTAGTATTTTTGATTATGAGTCTATCACGGCGCATATGATTAAAATCACCCGCGATGCAGAGCTTGATATAGAGTCTGATTTAGGGAAGAGTTTTATTGAGAAACTCTCGCAGTCTGTGCAGGGTAGGGAAGATGGGGCTCCTGTACGTTTTGTATATGACAAAACGATAGAGGCAGAGACCTTGGCTTTTTTGCTTAAAAAGCTAGATATAGAAAATGATGATAGTATTATTCCAGGGGGGAGATATCACAATCGTAAAGATTATATGGGCTTTCCGAGTCTTGGGCGTAAGGATTTGTTATATCCAAAACAAAAACCACTTCCTATTAAAGGAATCACGCTGGATTGTAGCATGTTTGAAAAAATAGCCAAGAAAGATTATTTGCAATATGCACCGTATCACACTTTTGCATACACGATTAAATTTTTAAGAGAGGCAGCGCTCGATCCAAAGGTGAGATCTGTAAAAATTACCATCTATAGACTGGCAAAAATGTCACATATTGCGAGTGCATTGATTAATGCCGCTCAAAATGGAAAAGAAGTGACGGTGCAGATAGAGCTGCGTGCTCGTTTTGATGAGGAGTCTAATATGATGTACGCCAAACAAATGGAAAATCAAGGGGTCAAGCTTATTTTTGGGGTGCCTGGATTAAAAGTACATAGTAAGGTGTGTGTGATAGAGCGAGAAGAAAATGATAAAATAAAGCGATATGGTTTTATAAGTACGGGTAACTTTAATCATAAAACGGCTGCAATCTATACAGATTACACACTCTTTACAGCAGATCAAAATATATTAAAGGATTTATCAAAACTCTTTGTGTTTTTTGATACCAATTATATCGTTAATAAATACAAGCACTTAATCGTGTCTCCTCATTACAGTAGAAATACGTTTTATAGGCTTATAGATCAACAAATAGAGATTGCAGAAGAAGGAGGAAAAGGGTATATACTTCTTAAACTTAATAGTATTTCTAACTATGCGATTATTGATAAACTATATGAGGCTAGTCAGGCAGGGGTTAGGGTAGATTTAATGATCCGAGGTATTTGTTGTTTGATTCCTGAAGTTCCAGGGTTGAGTGAGAACATTCGTGTCATTAGTATTATCGATAAGTTTCTAGAACACCCAAGAGTGTATGTTTTTGGGAAAGGGGATACGGCTAAGGTGTATATTTCTTCTTCAGACTGGATGTCTCGTAATCTTGATAATAGGGTGGAAGTAAGCTGTCCTATATATGATAAAGATGTAAAGAAAGAAATTTTAGAAACTCTAAATATCTGTTGGAATGATAATGTAAAGGCACGATTGCTTAATGCAAAACAGGATAATGCCTACGTGAAAAATGATAAGCCTAAGGTGCGATCTCAATTTGCTACGTATGATTATTATCTAAATGCTTTGAAAGAATAATGCTTACCATTGAGAAATATGCGGCGATTGATATAGGCTCTAATGCGATTAGACTTTTAGTGGCTAATGTCATTGAGCAAGAGAACAGTCCGACGCTTTTCAGAAAGAATGAATTGATTAGAGTGCCTATTCGATTAGGGGAGGATGTTTTTACTAAGGGAGAAATTTCCGAAAAAAATAGACAACGAATGCTTGATGCTATGCAGGCGTTTCGGTTACTAATGAATGCGCATCAGGTAAAGTACTATAGAGCTTGTGCTACTTCTGCGATGCGAGAGGCCGCAAATGGAGATGTGGTTGTGAAAATGGTCAAAGAAAAAACGAACATAGCCATAGAAATTATTGATGGGAAAGAAGAAGCGGCGATCATTGCAGCTACAGATTTACATAGTATTATTCAAAAAAGCAAGGTATATCTGTATGTAGATGTAGGAGGAGGGAGTACAGAGTGTACACTGTATGACCAAGGAAAAGTAAAGGCTTCCAAATCTTTTAAAATAGGTACTGTTCGTATTTTGAACAATCTTGTGAGCGAATCTACTTGGAAAACCATGTCTCGATGGATCACAAACGAAACGAGTGCTTACTCAAGAATCACAGTGATTGGTTCGGGAGGGAATATTAATAAGATTATGAAAATGAGTGGACGAAAATCCAGTAAATCACTTTCCTATATCAATCTTTTAAATTTCCATGAAAAGTTAAACAGTTTAAGTTATGATGAGCGTGTGATTAAATTAGGTTTGAATCCTGATAGGGCAGATGTTATTATTCCTGCGCTTCAAATTTATTTGCGTACCATGAAATGGTCAGGTGCAGAGCAGATTATTGTACCTAGCATAGGGCTGTCTGACGGGATTATCAAAACCTTATACAAGTCAAAATAGAAGCTTTTGTCTTAACCTTATTGAGAATTATGGTCATTAGTCGATGTTTTTTTAACATTCAAAGATTAATGGGTAACCTTCGTTTATTTTTTTTTATAATACCCGTAAAAGAGTGTATCTTTCACTCGGAAGATTAATGCTTTAGTTGTGAATATGTATGATTCATACACATAGTAGCATTGTATACGACAACTATAATACTTGAAAATTATGAAAAAAATTACATTATTATGTAGCATTTTTGCGATGCTTTGCTGTTCATTATCACAAGCACAGGGAATAGGATATGGTTTTAAAATAGGAGTCAATGTAAGTCAAATTAATAGCTTTTCTTTTGATATTGTCAATACTGCAGGCGACACGCCTAGACAAGGGGGCTTTGATTCACAAGAAGGAAGTCGAGTCGGTTTTACGGCTGCTTTTTTTGCTGAAATCCCACTTAGTGAGCGCCTTAGTTTTCAGCCAGAATTCACCTATTCTGCGCAGGGAAATAAATTTGAAGGATTACGTTATGAATACCTTCAATTACCATTAGCACTTAAAATTAATTTTAATAAGCTATTTGTTAACCTAGGGCCTCAAGCAGGATTAAAAATATCTGCTTTTGAGCAATCTGCTAATTTTTCAAGTTTTGAATTTGCAGGATTTGGAGGGTTTGGATACCAATTTACAGATAATATTTTTGCAGAAGTCCGCTACACGATAGGATTTACCGAAGTTTTTGAGGATGACGCTGCTGTTGAATTGCCTTTATTTATAGAAAATAGTAATGAGACTAACATAGATAATATAATTACAAATGCTTCTGGTAAGAATAGCTATTTTACATTAAGTATTGGATACCGATTATAAGAGATCTTCATAGCATAAAATAACAAAAGCCTCATCGTTACGATGAGGCTTTTGTTATTCATATCATTACTGGTGTTACCCGTGCATAGTCTCTGTAGTGCTGAGGTCTTTCATCACTTGCGCCTCAAATTCAAGTAATTCTTGCCATTTTGCATCTACTACTTTACGCTCTCCGTATTGACGTGCAAATCGTAAAAACATGGCATAGTGTCCCGCTTCACTGATCATCAATTTTTTGTAAAAGCGCGCTAGTTTTTTGTCTTCTAGCTCTTCAGAGAGTAACCGGAAGCGTTCGCAACTTCTCGCTTCGATAAGGCCTGCAACGAGTAATCTATTGATAAGACTTTCTACACGATTTCCCCCTTTCGGGAAATAAAAACGAAGTTTATGCACATAGGGGTCTTTGCGCTCACGTCCTAGTGAAAGCCCGCGTTCTCTCATGATATCATGAACCATTTTAAAATGACTCATTTCTTCTTGTGCAAGATCACTCATTTCTGATACAAGCTCTGAGTATTCAGGAAAACCAATAATAAAAGAAATAGCAGAGGACGCCGCTTTCTGTTCGCAATATGCGTGGTCAGTCAGTATTTCTTCAATGTTTTTTTCTACAATATTTACCCATCTTGGATCCGTGGGTAATTTGAGATGTAGCATTTGTATGGGCTCTTTTTCTTCCATGGATTATAATTCTAGATCAAAAACACGTTTAAGGATTTCCAAATCAGGGTTTTGTTCTTTTAATTTATCATACTTTTCTTGAGGGGTGTATGCATATTTGCGCTGGACCTCTTCGTTTACAATAATCTCTAAAGCGATATCATAATTTTGAAGCTTGCGTTTAAGAAATTCCAATAAAGGACCTTGTGCGCGCTCTACTTCAACCTTCATAGTGGCATTTGGATACTCTAATGTAATGACAGTCCCGTTGAGTTTGGGAGTGTCTGCTTCTAGATTGGAAGCGATGATTTTTTCTCCTCGATGGGATAATCTAGCAACATATTCTTTCCAAACAGCTAGCATTGCTATTTCTGTAAAAGGTTCTTTCGGTAAATTGGTGACATCTACTTTTTGATGTTTCCGTTTTTCTTCTAATTCCTTTTTACGTTGTAATCCTTTTAAGGATAATCCAGAAATCCGCTCTTTTGAAATTGAGATATTGGGTTGTGGCGGAGTTACTGAAGTCTCTGGTTCTAGCGTTTCAGTAATTGCCTCGGTTGCTACCTCAATGGGCTGTTGCTCTTGTTGTTGTATAGGTTCTGAAACAGGGTGTTTTACTGTTTCCGTAGAAGGTGCTGTAGGTGTAGGCGTGTTTTGAGTTTGATTTTGTGCAACTGCAGGAGACGCTTTCTCAATGGTAGCTGTAGCTTTTAACGTTCTATCTACTTTTTGAGCACTCTCTGGAGATAATGTGTAAAATGACGGAGGAATTATGAAAGGGGTGTCATTTTTTTTTTCTCCATCATAGGTGATAGAGGCAAGTTGCATAAGGCAAAGTTCGACGAGTAGTCGTTGGTTACGACTTGTTTTATAGGTGAGGTCACAGCTATTTGCCATTTCAATGGCTTTTAGCAAGAAAGGCATGTCTGTTTTTTGTGATTGCTCGTAATATTTCTTTTTGGTTTCATTTCCAACTTCCAGAAGATGGATGGTGGGTGGGTTTTTACACACCATTAAGTCTCTAAAGTGCGAGGCAAGTCCTGCAATAAAATGATGTCCATCAAATCCTCTGGAAAGGATATCATTAAATTGTAATAATAATTGTGGAATGTCATTGTTCAGGATAAAATCGGTGGCTGTAAAGTAGGTTTCGTAATCTAAAACATTTAAGTTTTCTGTGACCGCTTTTCGCGAAAGCGTTTTTCCACTAAAACTCACGACTCTATCAAAAATAGAGAGTGCATCTCGCATGGCACCATCTGCCTTTTGAGCAATAATATGTAACGCCTCTTCGTCTGCCTCGATCCCTTCTTCTTGTGCGATTTGTACCAAGTGCTTTCTTGCATCGGTAACTGTGATTCTTTTGAAGTCAAAAATCTGACAACGCGATAAGATGGTAGGGATAATTTTATGCTTTTCGGTAGTGGCAAGTATAAAAATGGCATGCTTTGGAGGCTCTTCTAATGTCTTTAAAAAAGCATTAAAAGCTGCCTGTGATAGCATATGTACCTCATCTATAATGTATACTTTATAGGTGCCTACTTGTGGAGGGATTCTGACTTGGTCAATTAGATTTCTAATATCATCTACCGAGTTATTAGAAGCTGCATCTAATTCAAAGATATTAAAGGCAAAATCTTCGTCAGGACGGGTATTTTCGTCTTGATTAATTCGTTTGGCAAGAATACGAGCACAGCTCGTTTTCCCAACCCCACGCGGTCCACAAAAAAGGAGTGCTTGGGCAAGATGATCATTTGCAATGGCATTTTCAAGCGTATTGGTAATAGCCTGTTGCCCCACAACATCTTTAAACGTTTGAGGGCGATATTTTCTGGCAGATACGATGAAATGTTCCATAGGGGCAAATATAAAATAGGGATTTCAAAAACAGCCTACTGCTGAAAAGATTTCTTATTTATTTATTAACAGAAAGCGCAGCAATCTCTTTTTCTAACTCGGCAGCCTTTGCGTATAAAGCATCACTTTCAGAACGATTTGTTTTTGAGAGTATAAATGCGTCTTCTAACACTTTTTTGTGCTGTTTTTGTAATTTTTCTAGGGGTGATTTTTTTCCAAAAAGTCCAAACATAATTTTTTATTTAAAAATACATCATTAATCTATGATAGCTGCATATTATCCTATAGAACTTCTAAATTATGTAGAGATACTTTTGTATTTTGCAGAGATGTTAAAACTTGTATATAAAATCAGGCATTATTTTGAGAAGCATGGATTTTATGTTTCTTCTCGACTAGCAGATCGGTTAGGAATGCGGGCAAAGAATGTGCGGTTATTCTTTATATACATATCTTTTGCAACATTAGGTGTTGGTTTTGCATTATATCTCACCTCTGCTTTTCTGCTAAAACTTAAAGATTTGGTATACACAAAACGGACTTCTGTCTTTGATCTATAGGTATATGTTTGACTTTTTTAGATCCAAAATATATGTAGCCATCACGCTTTTAATAGGGACACTTCTTATAGGGGTGTTGGGCTATAAAATGATTGCAGATTATGGATGGGTAGATGCCTTGTATATGACCGTTATTACGGTTACTACAGTAGGATATGGAGAAGTAAACCCCCTCACACCTGAAGCTAAATTGTTTACCGTTATTCTTATATTGTGTAGTGTTGTTATTGTAGGATACGCGATTTCGGTGATTACGGAATACATTATAAGTAGAAACACCTATGATACTCTAAAAAATAAAAAAGTGCAAAAACAAATAGATCAACTATCAGGTCATATTATTGTCTGTGGTTATGGACGTAACGGTCAACAAGCGGTTGAAAAACTAAGAGCGTATAACAAGGCATTTGTTGTCATAGACATGGATGATGAGGTGGTAGAGCGTTTTGAAGATTCTAACACGCTCTTTATAAAAGGAAACGCGAATGAAGATGAGATCCTTATAAATGCAGGGGTAGCGCGTGCAAGTACGCTTATTTCTGCATTACCAGATGATGCGGATAACCTTTTTGTGGTGTTGAGTGCAAGGCAACTCAATAAAAACCTTAAAATCATAAGTCGTGCGGAGTATGAAACGTCTCAGAAAAAATTAAAACTAGCGGGCGCAGATAATGTGATTATGCCCAATAGAATAGGCGGAGATCACATGGCATCCTTAGTTGTTGTACCCGATTTAATAGAATTTCTAGATAATCTCTCTGTAGTAGGAGAAGAGGATTCTATTAATGTAGAAGAAATTGGTTTTGAAAAAGTGTGCCCAAATGGGCAGGAGGTCAGTATCAAAGAAATAGATTTCCGCTATAAAACGGGTTGTACTATTATAGGATATAAATCGGCGGAAGGTAAGTATATTGTAAATCCGGGTGCAGATTTGATCCTGAGAAAAGATTCAAAACTTATTGTTATTGGGCGTCCAGAACAAATTATAAACCTACATCAGGTTTTCGGAATTTCATGATTGCTACCGATTTTAAGAGTCATTTCTTTGATTAAGGTGCTTTTTTTTGCATCTTGCTACGCAAATTAATAATAACCTAACAAAAAATATACAATGAAGAAATATCTTCTTTCACTTTTAGCTGTTTTAACCCCTTTACTCACTTTTGCGCAAGAGGCTCAAGAAGAAGTAGGGATAGACCAAAGAATAGACGAAGCCTTTGGAAATGCAACGGGTTGGTTTGTTGATTTTATTTTCTATCAGATTCCCTTCAGTGAAGATGTTAAAATATTTTGGGTATTATTTCCTTTAATATTAGGAGCGTTATTTTTTACCATCTATTTTAAGTTTATCAACTTCACGGGATTTTGGACTTCTGTTAATATTGTAAGAGGGAAGTATGATGATCTAGATCATGACGATAATGATAATGATTCTTATGAAGGTGCTGGTGATTCTACGCCAGGAGGAGATGCTATAGAGACAATTAAGATTGAGAATCATGAAGGTGAGGTGACTCACTTCCAAGCGCTTACCGCTGCGTTATCTGCTACCGTAGGCTTGGGTAACATTGCAGGAGTTGCGATAGCTGTATCTATTGGAGGTGCTGGAGCGACTTTTTGGATGATTGTTGCAGGTTTACTCGGTATGGCTTCTAAGTTTGTAGAATGTACGCTAGGGGTTAAGTATAGAGATATTGAGGCAGATGGTACTGTATATGGAGGGCCGATGTATTACTTGACCAAAGGATTAAAGTTAAAAGGACTAGGAGGTTTAGGTAAAGTCTTGGCAGCCCTTTTTGCTATTTTTGTGATAGGTGGTTCCTTTGGAGGAGGAAATATGTTCCAAGTGAATCAAGCATTTCAATTGGTAGAAAATATTACGGGTGGTGAAGCTTCATTTATCCACGGAAAAGGATGGTTGTTCGGAATCGTGATGGCGGTACTTGTAGGTATCGTAATCATTGGAGGAATCAAGAAAATTGCAAAGGTAACGGATAAGATTGTTCCTTTTATGGTGGTTATATATGTAGCTGCTTCTCTTTTTGTAATTTTTGCAAATTATGATATGATAGGCGCTGCTTTTATGCAAATCTTTAACGGTGCATTTAGCCCAGAAGGAGTTGCTGGTGGAGCAGTTGGAGTTTTAGTTCAAGGTTTCAGAAGAGCTGCTTTCTCAAATGAAGCAGGTGTTGGTTCAGCTTCTATTGCACACTCTGCAGTAAAAACAAAGTATGCTGCTAGTGAAGGTTTAGTTGCTTTATTAGAGCCTTTTATTGATACGGTTGTTGTGTGTACGATGACTGCTTTGGTATTGATCATTACAGGTAATGTAACTGCAGAAAACTCTTCTTTAAATGATGCGCAAGCTATTCTATTAACCTCAGGTGCCTTTGAATCTGCTATATCATGGTTCCCTTATGTGTTAACTATTGCCGTTGTATTATTTGCATTCTCTACAATGATTTCTTGGTCTTATTACGGATTCCAAGGATGGGCATACCTTTTTGGACGTTCAAAAAAGATGGAATATTTATATAAATTTATCTTCTGTATTTTCGTTGTGATTGGATCGGCAGCAAGTTTAGGGTCGGTTATTGGTTTCTCAGACGCCATGATCTTTGCAATGATGGTTCCTAACATGGTTGGGATTGTGATCTTAGCTCCGAAAGTAAAAGAAGAATTTAATAAATACATGACAGCTATAAAAGCGCGTAAAACCGCATAGTACTTACTATATATGAATTCCTTAAAATCCCACTTCTTTTATGACAGACAAAAAAGAAGTGGGATTTTGGTATTTATAGGTCTCATTATTTTTCTAGTCAGTATCTCTATTTGGTATGAGCCAGAATACGATGTGGCGATTTCTAAAGAAGAACAGCAAGAAGTTATCACCTTTCAAAAGCAGATAGACTCCTTAAAACGCGTTGAGATAGAAAATAGAAAACCAAAACGATACCCATTTAACCCTAATTACATTACAGATTATAAAGGGTATACCTTAGGCATGAGTGTAGAAGAGGTGGATCGCTTGCACCGCTTTCGCGAAAGCGGACAATGGATCAACGCCACTTCAGACTTTAAGAACGTTACCCAAGTCTCTGATTCTTTACTAGCAATCATTGCGCCCTATTTTAAATTCCCCGATTGGGTGACAAACCCCAAGCCTAGGAAGCAATATGCATCCAAGCCCGCTTGGAAAACCTATGAGCAAAAACAAGACCTGAATAAAATTACCTTAAAAGCGTTGCTTGCTATTGAAGGAATCGATGAAGTGTCTGGAGATAAGATCATGCGTCATCTTCAAAAAATAGGAGGCTATCAGGTGGATGATCAATTGTATGATGTGTATGGAGTGACCACAAAACAAAAACGTGCAATCCTTCATGAGTACACCGTCAAAGAAAAACCTACTGTCTCTTTTATCAATGTAAATACAGCATCTGCTTCCGATTTATCTACAGTCCCTCTTCTTACGTTTGATCTTGCTAAAGAGATTGTAGATTATAGAATCCTTCACGAAGGGATACAATCACTTGATGAATTATCTCAGGTAGATGGGATGACTGACTACAAATTAGCTAGAATTAAGTTATATTTGTCTGTTGATTAGAACAGCTACCAATCTGTTTAACAAACACGTAATTTTAGGCCTAAATTTAAGTATAAAGATGAACGAATTATATTTTACAGAGGAGCACAATCTTTTTAGAGAAAGCTTACAGGATTTTCTTCAAAAAGAAGTAGTACCTCACGTAGAAACTTGGGAAAAAACTGGAAAGATTGATCGGTTTATCTGGAAGAAATTCGGAGATATGGGATTTTTTGGAATCGCATATCCTGAAGAATACGGAGGAATGGGGTTGGACTTTTTTTACACTGTTATTCTTCTTGAAGAACTTCAAAAAATAAATTCAGGTGGATTTGCTGCTGCGATTTGGGCACATGCCTATCTTGCAATGACGCACCTTAATGCTGAAGGAGATACTCGCATTAAATCAGAATATCTAGCGCCAAGTATCACCGGAGATAAAATAGGATGTCTTTGCATTACAGAGCCTTTTGGGGGAAGTGATGTTGCAGGTATGAGAACTACGGCTGTCAAAGACGGTGATCACTATATCATAAATGGATCCAAAACATTTATCACCAACGGAGTTTACTCTGATTATCTAGTGGTGGCAGCAAAGACTGCTCCTGAGCTGGGAGGAAAAGGGATGAGTATTTTTGTGATAGATCGTGATATGCCTGGTGTATCTGCTACAAAACTTGATAAGTTAGGGTGGAGAGCTTCTGATACTGGCGAGATTGCTTTTGATAATGTAAAAGTTCCTATAGCAAACCTGATGGGGGAAGAAAATAAAGGCTTTGGGTACATCATGCAACATTTTGCCACAGAGCGATTAATTATGGGAATCAACGCCCATGCTCGTGCAGAATTTGCTATTGAGTATGCGTTGGGGTATATGAAAGAGCGTACAGCTTTTGGGCAATCTATAGATCGTTTTCAGGCCTTACGTCATAAAATAGCTGAGCGAAAAGCAGAGGTAGAGATGTCAAAAGCATTTAATTATGCGATTGCGTACCGTCTTAATAAAGGAGAATATGTGGTAAAAGAGGCAACTATGTCAAAACTTACTGCTACTAAAATAGCCGATGAGGTTATTTATGATTGTCTTCAGATGTTAGGAGGGTATGGTTATATGGAAGAATATCCAATGGCGAGATTACTGAGAGATAGTAGATTAGGGCCTATTGGAGGCGGTACTTCAGAGATTTTAAGAGAGATTATTGCAAAAATGATCATCGATAAAAAAGAGTACAAGCCACAAACAGAAACAAAAGCTTAAAATAATTGAATAGGAAGTTGCAGAAATAACTAATAGTAGTATATTTGCACCCTGAAAACCGAATAAGAATTTAAAGAAAGGAGGTCCCACTATGTTAATTATACCAGTAAAAGACGGAGAAAATATAGATAGAGCGCTAAAACGTTTCAAGCGTAAATTTGATCGTACTAAGACTATGCGTAACCTTAGGGAGCGTAAGCAGTTCACAAAACCTTCTGTAAACAGAAGACGTGAAATCCAAAAGGCTGCCTACATCCAAGGTCTTAGAGATAAAGAAAATATCTAGAAATACAGTATCCGTCACTCATACATGTATGAGGCGTCTGGATTAATAGAAAGGGTTTATCTCTTTCCAGATACATAACCGTTACTTTATAAAGTATATCTTTGTAAAGTAACGGTTTTTTATTGCGCTTCAGCAATATCCCCCGTAGACGGGGATCTCATCAAACCTGTACGTAGTTTTCCTGCACAGACAGGATTCTTATTAACTAATGTGTTTTGGTAAATGATGTACCTCACTGCTTTTACAGAATACCTCGCGCTAGAAAAGAATTACAGTTCTCATACGGTTCTTGCGTACAAAAAAGATATTGAGGCTTTTTCCGCTTTCGCGAAAGCGAACTATGATCAAACAGATATAGAAAACATACACTACGCTCAGATTCGAAGTTGGATCGTAACACTTGTAGATTCAGGAATTTCTAACAGGACTGTGAATAGGAAAGTCTCATCGCTTAAAGCATTTTATAAATTCTTAGTAAAGATAGAAGTGATAGGTGTGACGCCTTTGGTAAAACATAAAGCCCTTAAAACGGCTAAAAAACTTCAAATTCCTTTTTCAGAAAATGAAGTTTCTGAAACGTTTGATCTAATTTCTTTTTCTGATGATTTTGAGTCTCTCAGGGATCTTTTGATATTGGAATTATTATATGGTACTGGAATGAGGCGTGCAGAACTCATTAATCTCACGATAGGAAGTGTAGATGTATCTCAAAAAACAGTTCGAGTGATAGGAAAGCGCAATAAAGAACGTATGATGCCTTTGCTTCCTAATATTTGTGAAACTATAGCTAAGTATTTATTAAAGAGAGACGAGGTTGCTGTTCGGTCTAACGAATCGCCTTTATTGATTACGAAGAAAGGAGTTAAATTGTATGATACGCTTGTTTATAGGATAATAAATCAGTATTTTAGTAAGACGTCAAACAAAATAAAAAAGAGTCCACATATTATCAGGCATTCTTTTGCAACGCATTTGCTTAATCAAGGAGCAGATTTGAATACGGTGAAAGATTTATTAGGTCATGCGAGCCTTGCTTCTACGCAAGTGTATACTCATAATAGTATAAAAACATTGCGTAATGTCTATAATAATGCACATCCTCGTAATAAAAAGTGATGATTGTTTGTCGAATATAATGGCAGTTATGCTGCCGGAGTTCTAACCCTTAAAATATAGTGGCTTATGAAAGTAATTATTGAAGCACCACAATTTGACCCAGATGCAAAGTTGATTGAGTTTATCCAGAAGAAATTAAATAAGTTAGAACAGTTTTATGATAAAATAATACACGCTGATGTATTTTTAAAGTTGGAGCCTAATAATAAGCCTCAGAATAAAATTGTAGAAATATTAATAAGTGTACCAGGTGATGAGTTTATTATAAAAAAGAATTCAAAATCATTTGAAGAAGGTGTAGATCTTTGTGCGCAATCTCTTGAGAGAGTATTGATAAAAAGAAAAGAAAAAATAAGAGCGCATATTGGATAAAAAAAATAAATAAAAAGTTTTGTTAGATATTAAAATTGTCTACATTTGCAGTCCGTTAGAAATAACGGACTTTTTTTATGTCTTTCGAAAGGCGTTAACTAAGTAAAAAAGCCGATGTAGCTCAGCTGGCTAGAGCAGCTGATTTGTAATCAGCAGGTCG
>CAYGQJ010000080.1:0-21326 GCA_964351845.1 uncultured Flavobacteriaceae bacterium
ACGAAGTGTCGGTACAGTTTCTTTTTTTGACGAATCCGAGACTGTGCATTTTCAATCAATGCGCGTTGTTCTGGATCAATAGCGGGTGGTGTTTTCTTTGAGAATAGTCCCATTTGTACGATCTTTATATGATCTTATAAAATTACTCTTTTTTACGCATACCTTCAACTTATGAGCACGTATAAAAAATACTTTCCTATCATTAAACAATGTACCTATCTCAATACACCTGCGTCGGGATTATTACCCTTGCCAGTATTGGAATACAGACAAGCGCACGACTTGGATTTTTTTGTCATGGGAAGCGCCATTAAAAATGATCGAGGTCCGATATTGACTGAGATACGGGAGAAAGTCGGTACATTATTTTCCTGTGCGCCCAACCGTGTGGCATTGGTGCCTAACTTCTCCTACGGGTTCAATACGCTATTGGAAGGGATTCCTACGCCTCAAAAAGTACTGTTATTGGCGCAAGATTATCCTTCGGTGAATTGGCCGTTTGAATCGCGTGATTTTGAGATTACATATGCAGCCATTGATGGGGATTTGGAGAAACATGTGGAGGCCGCTTTCGCGAAAGCGCAACCCGATATATTCGCATTTTCTGCCGTGCAGTACATCAACGGAATCAAAATAGACGTTGAATTCCTAAAACGGTTGAAAACGAAATATCCTGAAACCCTATTCTTCGCCGATGCTACGCAGTATTTTGGCACCGAAGTTTTTGACTTTGATGCGTCTGCTTTTGATGTGATGGGCGGGAGTTGTTATAAATGGATGAATGCGGGTTTTGGCAATGCGATTTTTCTCTTTAAAGAGGCAGTTGCCGAAAAGGTGTTTCCAAAAACAACAGGATTTAACTCGTTGCAAGGAAAATACAAAGCACAAGAAGGGAGTTTTTTAGGGCGTTTTGAACCGGGACATCAGGATACCTTAAATTACGGAAGCCTCGGTGTTGCCATCGATCTGATGAATGAAATTGGCATGGAAACCATAGAAAAACAGATTAAAGAGATCGCAAGGTCAGCGAGGGCTGCTTTTACAGAACGCGGACTCCTAGAAGATGCAGTTGTAGCACGTGAAGTGCATTCGTCTATTTTTAATATAAAAGGCGATCAAGCGCTCGTCAAACACCTGAATGACCACGGGATTATGTGTATTTTAAGAGGAGATGGCGTGCGGGTCGGGTTTCAGTATTTTAATACACAAGCCGATTTACAACGATTATTGGATGTTTTGTCAAAGCACATGTAATGCGTAATTAGTAGATCTTGAATCAAAAATAGTTGTCATTACATCCCTGGATCTTCACCAAGATCTTTAATATATCCTGTATCAAAGAGGGTGGTATATTCTAATAGGCTTTCTTTTAATAGATCAAGTTGTGTTGCATGGATGATAAGAATATCCTGAGATGAAGGTTTCCCATGCGTTCCTTCTAGTAGTTTTATTTGAGCGTTATGTGTACTCAAAAGCGTTTGAATAGCTTCAGATACTTTCGGGTCCTTACAGTGCAGTTTGTTTTCAATGACACTTACATCTGTTTTTAGATAGAGTATAAGTTCACGATCGTCCTGCTGATTTTGATGTTGTTGTTGATTGTTCATAGCACATTGGGTAAATAATAGAAATAGAAAAAGCTTCCACATAGGTGTTTATGTATAGTATATAAGATACAAAGAAAAGGGCGCATTCTCAAAAACATTTTGGAATGCACCCTTTGGATAGTTAATTAATGATAGGTCGTGGATAATATTTATCTACTTCCCAGTTATTTGAAGGGTTCATACGAATGTATTCATCTCCTTTAAAGAAATAGAGTTTATCACTTTTATCATTCCATAATGCGCAATCAATACCATTTGTGAATGGGCTGTTTACACCTGGCCAATTACCCTGTATTGGTTTAGGATATCCAGGATCTACTTTGAATCCGTTATGTGGATTTACACGTATGTATTCATCATCTTTGAAAAAGTAGATTTTTTTATTCACTTTCGTGAAAACAGCGGCATCTACCCCTGTGGCAAAGCTGGCAGGAAAACCTGACCAATTACCAGCAATAGATTTTGGATACCCAGGATCTACATTCCAATTGTTTTGAGGATTCACACGAATATACTCGTCTCCTTTAAAAAAGTATACTTTATTGTTTTTATCATTACCGACCACAGCATCTACACCACTCGTAAAACTTGCAGGGAATCCAGGCCAGTTACCAGCAATAGATTTTGGATACCCAGAATCTACTTCCCAATTGTTATTAGGATTAACTCTTAGGTATTGATTCCCTTTAAAGAAGTAGACACGATTGTTTTTATCTGCCCAGAAAGCGGCATCTACATCTTGTCCAAAACTATTTGGGAATCCAGGCCAGTTTGAGTCAATCCCTAACTGACTATATGCTTCTTTGATATCTGGACGGTTACCGATACGTTGACGTGCGATTACTTTAGGATATCCTGCGCTCATATTCCAACCGCTAAATGGATCGATGCGAACGTAGTCTTCATTTTTAAAGAAGTATACCTTCTTGTTGGTACCACTCCATAATGCAGCATCAATATTGCTTGTAAATCCATTGTCTAAATTAGGCCAGTTACCAGCTATTGGTTTTGGATATCCAGGATCCATATTCCAACTATTGGCTGGATTAATACGTACATACTGGGTATCTTTAAAGAAATATACCTTGTTGTTTTTTCCATTCCATATTACAGCATCTAGATCAGATGTAAAACCAGCAGGTAATCCTTGCCAGTTACCAGCTATTGGTTTTGGATATCCAGGGTCCACATTCCAGCTATTAAACGGATCAACACGTATATATTCTGAGCCTTTAAAGAAGTATACTTTTTTATTTTTTTCGCTCCAGAAAGTGGCGTCTATCCCGCTCTCAAAATTTGCAGGGAATCCAGGCCAGTTTCCTTTAATTGGTTTAGGGTATTGGATATCTACATTCCATCCATTTTTTGGATCAATGCGAAGATATTGATTCCCTCTAAAGAAGTATATTTTATCACTTTTACCATTCCATAATGCGGCATCAATCCCTCGTCCAAAAGTAGCATTGACACCTGGCCAATTGGAAGCCGTATTTTGCTCTACCGCTCCATCAAATCGGATTTGAGGGGATCCTGTACTACGCAGAATATTCTGAGCCGTACTAGGAGTAAGTAACGCTTTTCCTCTAGCTTTTAATCGTCCTTGCATACAAGCAATGGCTCCTAATACGACGGGACTAGCACTAGATGTACCGCTAAATCCTCCTGTGTACCAATAGTCATCTTCTTTTTTAGTCATATACAATTTTTTATCTATAGGACTATAATAGGCAGCTGTCACTCCAAAGCGATACGAACCACTAAGGCCATTCCAATTACCATTGATGGGCTTAGGGTACCCCGGGTCTACATTCCATTGATTATTAGGATTGAGGCGCACATATTGCGTTCCTTTAAACAGGTATACCTTGTTGTTTTTGTCATTCCAAATGGCGGTATCAATTCCTGTAGTGAAATTGGCAGGTAGCCCTGGCCAGTTTCCAGAAATATTTTTAGGATACCCAGGATCAAGCTTCCAGTTGTTAAATGGATCAATTCGGATGTATTTATCTCCTTTAAAGAAATACACTTTCTGATTTTTCTCTCCCCATAATGCAGCATCTACCCCTCTTTGAAAATCTGCTGGAAATCCATTCCAATTATCTTTAATGTCTTTAGGATAATCGGGATCAACAGTATGTGTTGTCGCATCCATACGAATATACTCGTCTTCTTTAAAGAAGTATACTTTGTTGTTTTTACCGCTCCATAAAGCAGCATCTATGCCACTTCCTAAACTATTAGGCATACCAATGTCTGTTCCCAATGTTTTTGGAAATCCTGGTAGGTTTTGCCAATTGTTAAAAGGATCAATAGTCGTAAACATATCTCCTTGTAATCCTCCATACCCAGTGGTCGCTACTCCTTGTCCCCATCCCTGAGCATCTACTCGGCTTCCCCAATTAGAAAAACCAAGGATAGTACGATCGGAGCTTGACCAAGGTGATCCTGCGCCCACGACGATAGCCCCAGATTGTGGATTGTTTTTGTTGAATGGGTTTTTCCATGAGTTTGGAAATCCATTATTTGGTTGATCATATATTTTAGCATCTAGATCTTCTGCGCCATTACCCGCAGCTTCCACGACAATAATACCTTTGGAGGTAGCATATACAATCGCTGCAAAATCATCAGGCCACCACTCAATCGCAATAAAACCATCTTGCCCTACACCACTTCCAGCAGGACCTTTACGGTGTACTTCTAATAAAAGAATATCTCCAGCATTTAATTTGTCTGCTGCATCAATAATGGTTTGTGAAGTACCAAGCCCTCGATATGAGATCGCCCATAATTTAGCATTCGGTGATATACCTGTTACGCCAAAGTCATTTTCATCGGCACCTATAACCCCTAATACAGCTGTTCCATGGTTATGAGATGTAGGTGTATTGTTTCCTTGAATCAGCCCTTGAAAGTTTTCTTGTAAATCTTTGTGCGTAAGGTTAAAGCCTTGCTCCATATCAATGACATCAATACCTTCGCCTCGACCACCACCAAAATTCCACGCAAAACGCGCATCGATTCCTTGAGGAGCAGCGTTAAGATACCCTTGATTTCCTGTAAAATCTGGAGTTACCTGATCTGCAAGACCTGGATCTTCTGCAATAGGCTTAAGGTATGCGCCTTCAACAGCGTCTTCTCTTATAAGACTATCCCTTAATTTCTTTAGATCTTTCCCTCCCACAATACTATATATGGATTTTGGATCTAGTTTCGCATTTTTGAAAATTGATCGTGCATTTCGAGGGATACTATTTACTCTTCGCTTTTGTCCGAAAATAGGAGATAAACTAGCGTTATCTTTTTTAATCATATCTCGCATTTTAAGGACTTTCTGTCTAGCTAACTTACGAGAGGTAATCGTTCCTTTAGGCGTAGATCGTACAGAAGCTTCACTTTTAAAAATGACAATGAGTTCTTCTTGATTTGATTTTTTTGATTTCATATTGTAACGTTTTAGTGTAAATTATAGTTGCTTTTGCTTGGACAAAATTAGATGCATTTGAATTATTTTGTAGAAGTTAAATCATTGAATTACAATGCATTAAAAGACTGATTCTTTGTGGGGTAAATGCCCCTTAGCAACAGGGTTATGTTTTGATACTTTTTAAGTTTATTGCCTAAAAATCATCAGTATGAGATAGGATGTGGCATATCAATACCGATATTCAGTATTAGTTCAATACACAAGCCGATTTACAGTCGTCATTAGATGTTTTAGTGTCTTTTGAGGAGTATTTTGAATAAAAGACACTACAGAGAAGCATTATTTTACTAGCAATTTGATACATGAAAACGTTTGCGTTTTGTGGGATTCGATTTTTTTAAGGAGGAATTTTGTCATTCTGTGAAAAATGAAGGTAACCCTTTGATAAACTGTTTTTTGTCGTAACCTATTTTTATCTTTGACCTGTTTAATTTATAAAAAAACACGTATGTCACTTACTAAAAAATTTTTAAAGTCAAAGCCCATCTGCAAAGTTACATTTACAGTTCCTGCCGCTGAAGCATCTACGGTAGTTGTTGCTGGAGATTTTAATGATTGGGACACCACTGCATCGTTAAAGAAATTGAAGAACGGAAGTTTTAAAGGAACTTTTGATATCCCAACAGAACAGTCTTATGAGTTCCGTTATGTGATAGATGGAGAATGGACAAATGAGCAAGAAGCAGATCGCACGCAATGGAATGCCTATGCTGCTGCAGAAAATAGTGTTTTAGAACTATAATAGATGTCGTAGTTGTTGTTTTTAGAAAACAACGCTCCACATACATAAAATACCAAAAAAATAGCGTAACCCTCTTACGAGTGTTACGCTATTTATGAATATTCAAGTAGTGGTTTTTAGTTGAATAGAAAGGGTGTGACATTGAAGCGATATTTGTCAACGTCTTGACAGATCTACCACACCCGGATTATCCTAATATTTTTGTTTGCCTACGATAAAAGGCATCTTGCTGTCGCTTCATAATCTCCTTGGCCATCTTTTTCTTATAGCTGTAGAGCTCTTCTTCATTAGCGATATCTGTATAGATGCGGTCATTTAAGATGTGATCAGTTTCGGTTAGTATTTTGCGTTGTGCTGCTTTTTGAGCACTCCACGCTTTGATCGTTGCCTCATGATCGGCGAGTTTGATATCATATTCTCCCATCGGAGAGATCAATTTTGAAAAGATTGGCGCGGTTTCAATAGCGAGAAATAACAAGAAGATAAACAAGGACGGGAGCCAAGGCAATTCTTTCATCGCATCGATACGTGCCATGAGTCCGTCAAAGTTATTGATAATCGGCTGACTCGTACTTACCGCGGTGTTAAATTCATCTCTGAGGCGTGTTTTTTCCGCTTCCGCGAAAGCGATTTTATCGGCACTCGCCGCTTTTAGCGCAGTCAGTTCGGTGAGGGCAGCATCGTGTTTATCTCGTTTTTCTTGATACACTGGTCCTTTTCCTAAAAGCTCGGTACCTGCGGTTCCTTCGGCTTCAGCAATATAGATTTCATAAAGGTTATTGACCTCCGTTTCTTTGGCGGTGATTTCGTCTTTAAGCGTGGTAATTTCAGAGTCTAATTTGGTGATTTCTGGGGTGTAGGCAGCTAGGATTTCTCCTTGATTCTGAACCGTAAATTCGTTTTTCTGACTCAACATCACCCGATCGATTTCTTTTTCAAAAATCTTAAGTTCCAGGGGTTTTGAAATCACAATGGCAATAATCACCGCAAGGATTAATCGCGGAATGGCCATGCCAAATTCCTTCCACCATTGGTCTCTTTTTTTAAGGGTAGAGACAATAAAACGGTCTAGGTTAAAAATGACAAGTCCCCAAAGGAGTCCAAAAAGAATGGCTCTGTATACGTTATCAAAGATAGTGTATAAGGCGTACGTACCGGCAATGGCGGCTAGCACTGCCGTAAAAAATACGGTGGCGCCTATGCCTGCGTATTTGTTTTTTTCGCCACGCGAACACGTGTCTAGCACATCTCTGTCTGCTCCAGAACAGAGAATGAAAAATTGCTGTATCATAAAAGTTAGTTTTGCATTCGCTAATTGCGAAAAGGTTGATTGATGATGCTTACCCAAATAACAAATGAATTCCCGAATAGCGCTATTAATTTGTTGCTATCGCGCTCATATTTCATAATAAAATAAAATCGTTGCTATGGCTATGCTTGGATTTTCTTATTTATCTGAACACGCTATAATTCAAATTATTTTAGCGAGATTCCGAAATTCATTTGTTATAAGAACGCAAAAAAGTATAGAATGTTACACAATGTTAAGAAGTAGTCGGGTATAGGCTTTGGTGATTGGACGCACTCCATGTGAATTTTACTTTTGTGAAAGCGATACCAGTAATAGAAATTGCTTCATAGGATTGAACGTATGGGTATAGTGTTTAAATTGTATATTTGACAGGTTATACCCCAAATTCTTTTGACACGATCTATCCATTGGTACTTATGCTTTTTTTTGATTCTTCTTGGAGGAGTGGCTGTCTATTTGTTATATCAAAATAACATAGAAAAAGTTGAGGTTTCTAGAAAACAACAATTGGAGTACGTACATAATCGAGCTGTAAATCAATTTTCTAGTAGTGTAGATAAAATGGCTGGTCTTGTTGCTGGAATGAAGTCGTATGTTAATATGTCTGAAACGATGCCTAGTCAAGATCAGTTTCAAAAATTTGTACAAAATCAATTAAATGATATACTTAGTGATGATGCTATCGCGGTAAGTGTAATTGATACAGCACATGTCTTTAGACAATCGTTTACACGTTATGAAAATGATCCTGTAAAACTAATAGGGAGTTCTGTAAAGGAGTTTCGTAGTGAAGAGAAAATAAAGGCGTTAGATGCCTTATTGAAGACAGATGCTATCAAAATGTTTCCACCCATAAATCTAAGAGAAGGATGGTTAGGGATTCCTCTAAATTTCAGAATAAAGCGCAAAAGTGTTATAGAAGGATATGTGGCTCCTATTTTAAATTTTGCAACACTCATGTCTAGTGTATATGATAATGAGATTACTAAGGATTTTGTATTTAAGTTTTCTACAGAAGAAGGGTATGAATTTGACCGTACAAGATCCTATAATGGAACAGAAGTATATACGAACGCAGTAGATAACGAGTTTTACAAAAACTTTAATATCCCAGAAGATGCTTTTGTATCGACCACAAAGAAGTACTTCGGTTTTGAAATTACCATTGCAACTGCTTATAAAGAATTACCCGTTCAAGGCAAGCGTTTTAGAAATATACTTATAGTGTGTTATGGGATTTTTATTCTAGTGATTTTTATTATTGCCTGGCAGGTAGATAGTTATCGGAAGCTTAGTGCTAGATTGGGAATTGCAAATAATGAAATTGTAAATCAAAATGAAGAATTACACAATCTAAACCAAACTAAGAATAGATTCTTCACTATGATTAGTCATGATGTGAAACAACCATTACAATCTGTAGAAGGTTTATTAGAGTTATTACAAGATGAAAAAACAGAAGATCCTTCTATTAATGCTCTTTTTGAGGGTATTCGGAAATCTACTAGAAATACAGTTAGTTTATTAAATAATCTGTTGCGATGGGCACTTTCTCAAACAGGAGAACTTACCTATGATCCTGTTAGAATTCATCTTACTCAAATAATTAAGGGTGCAATAGCATTGGTAGATCAACAAGCAGAAGCAAAAAAGATTACGATTGTTCAAAAACTAGACGATACAATTTTTCTGTATGGGGATATAGATATGATGCAGACGGTGTTTCGGAATTTAATCTCTAATGCTATAAAGTTTACAGAGCTAGAAGGTGAGGTAGTCATCACGTCATCTATTCAAGAAAATGAGATTCACATAGCTATTAAGGATAATGGTATTGGTATGAAACCAGAACTAGCTTCTTCTCTATTTCAGATAGGAGAAATGGTAAGTAGAGAAGGTACCAATGGAGAAATAGGAACAGGTCTTGGGTTAATATTGTGTAGAGATTTTATAGAGAAACATCAAGGGCATATTGAAATAACAAGTGCTTTAAATGAAGGAACTACATTTACTATTATTCTCCCTAGGGATTGATAGTCTATGTATTTTTGTGATTAGATTCACTCAGTATGAATTTTGCGCTTGAAAACTTGCCTTCCTAACAGAAGGCATCACGAAAAAATCAATGATTTTAAAAGGATATATACTATTTAATCTATGTACTTAGATATAACTCAGCCACCAAGTGCCTTTATGTGTTGCTTTATAATTCATAAACCATTTACAAAGCGGATAGAGTAGTAGGACAATAGCAATCCAAACCAGGTATACAACTCCTAAAGAATATCCATAACCAGCGAGTATTCCAGATTCCATTGTCTCATTATCTAAGATCATTAAGCGCCAGTCTTCCCCGGTAATAAGAAGCCCTAACATGGCGCTTGCGTGCACTACAAAAATATGTAAGACGTAAAAAAAGAAAGGAACCCTCCCAAAGACTAGTAAAAAATGGGTAATGCGATTTTTTATATTTTCTATAAAGTATAAAAATAATAAAGCAGGCCCTAGTGTTATTAATAAGAACAATAGTGATGGGGGATATTTTGAAAGTTGTAAAAAGGAGAATATCGTTTTAGAAAACGTATTTTGTGGAGACCATGTAATCAAATCTCCATAGGTAGTAAAGCCACGTAAGACAAAGAAGAGTAGGATCGCGGCACTACCTATACGAAGCAACCATTTTTTCCGAACAGCGATAGGCGTTTCTTTTTTATAGAATTCTCCAAAGCAATATCCAGAAATAAGCACACCAATCCAAGGTAAAACAGGATAAGAAAACCATAAAAACCGGCCTGTTCCTATCTCAATGCCTCCCGGGATGTGTATCATTTTCCAGAGTGTTGATATGAATGTGTTGTCCTCTACAATGATTCCATCTAATGTATTATGCCCGAAAACAATCAATAGTCCTATGATAAGGAGTACTTTTTTAGGGAGATGAATTAGGACTCCTAAAACAATCATAGAGAAACCAATAGCCCAAATCACTTGTAGATTGATAAATCCATACGTGATATCAAACCACCAAAGGAAATTATTAATGACAATCTCTACGATGATGAGCCATATACCTCGTGTAATTAAGAATTTTGAAAGTGCTTTTGGTGTATTTTTCTGACCATATAAAAAGGCTGCCGTTCCTGCCAGAAAAACAAAAACAGGCGCGCAATAGTGCGTAATAAAGCGCGTAAAAAATAAAATAAGCGTGGTTGTTTCAATATTTTCAGGGTTATTGCCTGCAAAAGCACTGATATGAAAATAATCACGCACGTGATCTAATACCATAATCACCATGACGAGCCCTCTCAGAATATCAATAGATTCAATGCGTTTTGAAAGTACTTGGGTCATGAAGGTTTACTTAATGGTATGATGCTTTATGCTATGTGATATCTGAAATAGGCGTATTTATTTCCTGATAAACCGTAGGTTTTGAACGCGCCCTGCAGAAGCTCTGAATTCTTTTTGATCTTTTGTGAAATCAAAAATAATACCGCCGACACTAAACCTATCTTTCATAATGGGTTCCATCGGGGCTAGTGCTTCTCCGTTTATGTATAAAGTTAACCCATTGTCTTCCTTTTTAAAGGTGTAGGTCACATCCAATTCTTTACTGTAATAATCGCCTTCATAGTGTTGGGATTGCTCAGCGGTAAGTTGTGTGATGGGCTCGTATTTTTGAAAAGTAGAAACCCCTTGTCCAGGAATATCTAGTGTAAAACTAGATGGTGTATTTGGATTGTCTAACGTGAGGATAATAGGAATGTTAGGACCTATCCATCTAAACGTATTTTTTGAAATAGGTTCCATTTTTGTGATTCTTCCGTATCCACGGTCATAGATCAAGGTATCATTTACGAGCGTGAGATTTCTACTTATTTTTGAAGCTGCACCCCAATAAGACCCTTCTAACTTTTTAAGGTCAGATAGGGGGAGTTGTATGGGTTTTGCTTTCGCGAAAGCGGCATTAGAAACACCCGAATCTTCACTTTCAGGATTTGCAACTACTTCAATAGGATCTAAAAATAGATCAGTCACCTTGGAAGCGAGTTCGTCAGGGTTTGCATCGCCTCGATTGGCAAGAACAACGACAGTAAAATGATCATCAGGAAATTGAAATTTTTGTGCGCGAAATCCAACAAAAGCCCCGCCATGACTTATTATTTTATGACCATCATATAGGCCTACTTCGAGCCCTGAAGCATATTCATTAGGCGTTCCATCATTCAGTATGGTTGTGGTGGTCATCGTCTTCCAGAAGTCTGAGGTAAGAATGGTAGAACCATAATAGGCATCGTCCCATTTTTTTAAATCCTCTATCGTGGTAAATATGCCGCCATCACCTATCATATTAAGCGTAGTCATGCTAATCTGGAACCCTCCCTCTTGTTTTGGGTAGTACCCAGAAGCACGGTTTTTCACAATGGCGGTGTAGTCATTGTGAAAATGCGTATTATTCATTCCTAAAGGCTTGAAAATTTCTTTCTGTGCATAGGCCGCCATCGATGTTCCAGTCACTTTTTGAACAATTTGACCAAGTAACCAGTAGCCAGAATTGCTGTATAAATGTTCATCACCAGGTTTAAAATTAAGCTCTTCTTGATGGATAAGCCATTTCATCACGTCGTGATCGGTATAAAAATCTTCATCACCTAAGCCCGAAAGCGATGAAAGGACCAGATAATCTCGTATGCCACTGGTATGATTAAGTAGGTGTCGTACGGTGATAGTTTTTGCATAGCTTGGAAATGCTGGAAAGAAGGTGTCTAGTGTTGCGTCCAGTGATAATTTCTCTTGTTGTGCAAGCAAGACAATACAGGCTGCGGTAAATTGCTTGGAGGTGGAGGCAATTCTAAAGACAGAGGTGGATGAGATGGGGATGTCATATTCTAAATTGGCATAGCCATATCCTTTTGCATAGATAATTTCGCCATCTTTAAAGATGCCTAAGGCTGCTCCAGGATGGTCTGGCTTATCGGTGTCTATAAATACGGAATCTACTCGTGCAGCAAGCTCAGCACTGATTTTGTTGAAGGTAGGGGCTGTTTTGGTTTGTCCTGAGACCGCTTTCGCGAAAGCGAATACCAGAAAAACAGCAAGAAGAATAGATTTAAATTTCATGATGAATGATTTTAAGTGTGAGACTGTTTAAAAGTGTATTTAGTTTGTCAAACTGAGCCTTTCGACAAACTCAAGACAGGCTCTGCCGAAGTTTTAATATTTTTGATGATCAATACCCCTTCGACAGGCTCAGGGTGACAATTAGCTTGTTTTAATACGTATTAGACAGTCTGTTCTTTGTAAATATATAAAAACGTAGGGAGATGCCTTATGTTTCTTACGATCTCTAAAAGGAAAAACCCACATTAATGTGGGTTTTATGAGATGTCAGTTGAATATGATATTTAAATATCTGCTAAAAGAATGGTGATTTCTTTTTCGTTTTCAGCTAGCCTTCTACCTGTAACTACGGTAGGTCTAGCGAGCAATAATTTTTCTCCTTGTGCGATTGAAAGCTCTTTCCCTTTATAGCGAAACTTCTTTGTCTTTTGTGCGAGGCTTTTATAATCACTAGCATAGATGTTATTATCCATACCAGAATCTAGATTATACTTGATTTGCTCTTCTGTAAGTTTATAAAGTGTGGCATTATAGCGATCCTGATTTTTTACTCCATATTGATGGGTGCTTAAATAATCTAATGCTTCTTGTGTTGATAATTCCTTTCCTTGATAGGAAAATTTTGTGTCTTTTGCTGAGATAGGCGGTATTACTTCTAAAGCCATTTTTTGACCTGATTTTGGAGTTTCTTTCACTTTTACAGGAGCAGGTGGCGGTGGTGGCGGAAGTGCAGGATACCTCTCTGCATTTTTCTTTTGCTTTTCGGTCATTCTACTGTAAATCTCATACATAAAAGCAACCTCTTTCTTAAGAATTTGTCCGTTAGGATTTTTGCCATATTTCTTAGCGAGTTTGTTGTATACGGCTATATCTTTTTTAGTAACAGGTTTCTTGTTCTGATCCTTAGGAGATAATGTTATAGGCTCTTTTGAGATATACGTCTTAGGTGCTGTTGTATATGGAGATCGCGTTTGCACGTTGAGGTTCTTGTTTGTTTTTACAAGATTCAGTGCTTTTTCATAAGAGATATTTTCTTTTTCATAGTAAAAGACACCTCCAATCTCATGCATACTTTTAATGTGTTCCTCAACACTTGGTGGTGGCGGTGGTGGTGGTAATTGTGTTTCTGGTGCCCCTGGAGCTGGCGGTGGCGGTGGAGGTGGTGGCAATAAATCCATTCCCCCATTTGCTTTTGAAAAATTGGTTTTTAGGAATTCCTCATTTAGTTTTTTAATAAAACCCTTGTCAGGATTTCTAACAAGTACAGAAGGATATGCTTCTCTGTATGCTTCTTGTGACCAATCCTTGGTAATGGCATCAATATCTCTACGGAGTGTAGCAACGGAAGATGGCTTTCCGTTGATGCTGACGGTGTTGTTTTTTATCTCGATAACGAATGCTTTCTTCCCATTTCTTTCGGCACCTTCTACAAACTCTGTTGCGTAGTTGTTAGTGGTTTGTTGATGCATAGCTTCGAACGCCTCTTTTTCAATAGCTTCTTTTCCTGAACTCTGCTGATTCTGATATGCAGGTTTTAGGATTACACTTTCTGTGTTATTTAAATTCACATTAAATGTAGATGGGAATCCTACTCCCTTTTTTTCTTGCCAGTATGGATTGGTCATAATATTCACTTGAACAAAGTGCTTCCCATAGTTCGCGGCATTTTTTTCTAATTTACTTTCAATATAATAAGGAAGGTCATCTGGGTGATACTCTTTTAACACGTCATTTTTAATTTGCACACCGTCTAGCCATACGCCATATTGATCAGTATCTAACCATCTTGCAAGATCTTGTTTTGTTGGATGGTTTACTTTTAAATAATTGTTGCTTTTAGCATTAGGGATTACAATACCTCCGGGCATTTGAAGTTGTTTGACACCATAGTTGATAAGTTGATTTCTAATCTTCTTTATCTGATTCATATGCACTATTTCAGGAGAAGTTATAATCACATTCACTAGATTTTTACGCTCTTCCTTACTAATGTCTTTATTAAATGTATGTAGTACATTAGATAAATTTTCATCTGTTGCTACTTTTCCATTTACAAGATATTTGCCATCCTCTACTATTTCTAGTGTGATCATTTCAACTCCATCTTCAGCTTTGGATGCGGTATGATTAGCCATAGGCGTATTTCCTTTGGAGCGTATAATTTCCTCCTTTGGCGTCACGATTCTGTGGTAACCATAACTGGTCGCTATTTTTTGTAGGAAGACCAAATCTTGATAGGAAATATCCTTCTGCGAAGAAACATGAATATTGATGACGCGATCTCGTTGTTCTTTAGACAGATCTTTGTGTAAAGAAGCTAAGGTTTGTTGTAGGTTTTTTCTAGTGGTTTTAACACCATCTACTTCAAAATGAGTGTCGTCAAGGATGTTAATGTCAATACTTCTAGCGTATACTTTTTCTTTTACTCTATTGAGTTTTACACCGTCTTGTGTTATAAGTTGTTCTCCTTCAAAAGTAAAAGTCACCCAATCGTGTCCCATTGTAAATGTCATTCCATTGTCAATAGGATCTGGATAATACCGAGCGCTTTTATTCTCTGAAACATTAATGACATCACAGGTAGTACCCCCGTTTATACCATTAAAGTGGTATTTGGTGTCGCCATCTGGAGTCATCCAGATACCATGTATTCTATGACTTATAGTGTTTTCTAGGGTTATATAATAGATACTATCACCAACTTTAAGTAACTCATTTTCTATAGATAATTTAATTTTTTTATCTATGGCTCTATTATGTGGAGCTAAATCTATATAATATTCGCCATTTTTAGTAGTGATAGGTGTTTTGTTATTATTCATATCCCACCATAAAACATCATTTTCTTTATAAATAGAAACATTGGTGTTCTCGTGTTTTTTGTCTATCCAGTGCCCTTCTATGGCAAGATCATTATTTGGTTGTGCAATAATCCCTTGATTAAAAATTAAGACACAGCCTGCGATAATGGGAATTAATAAGAGCGCACTGATCGCGAGTCGCTTTCGGTTAAATGATTGTGATAACATAAGAATTCGTTTTTTTGTTGATGAATAATTAAATGGACTCTCAAGGGTAGTATGATGAGTACTACTCGCATAGCTTAAGAGTATGTTTTGGTATTGATAAATATCGTGTTGTTCTTGTACAGCGCCTTGGTCGGCCAGAAACTCATGATTTAATGTGATGGATTTTTTGGTGATCCAAAACAGCGGATTAAACCAAAAAATGACCTGTAAAAACTCTATAAATAAGATGTCTACCGAGTGTTTTTGACGTACATGTGTTGCTTCATGTGCAATAACTTCTGGCGGAATTTCTTTGTTTTCATACCGCTTTCGCGAAAGAAAAATATACTTCAAAAACGAGTGCGGAACGATGGTCTGCTGTAAGAGTGCTAACGTAAAATCTTTTTGTTGATGGGTTTGAGCTGTTGTGATTTTTCGCTTTAAGCGAACTAAATTACCCGCAAAACGTCCTCCAAAAATTAAGATCCCTATTCCGTAGATGCTCCACAGAACATACGGAAGGTAGTTTGTTTTTTCTTCGATGATTACGGGGGTGATCGGTCCTGTATTTTGATCCTGAACAACGACAAAATTTTCTATCCAAATATCTTGAGGAACGGCTGCTGTGGTATAGGTGAAAGTGACCAAAGGGATGGTCAATGAGAACACAAGACTTGCGAGCAAATAATACCGCTTAAACTGATGTAATGCTTTGCTCTCTAATGCCACCTTATAAAATCCAAATAAGACAGCAAGACACAAGGTGCTTTTGATGAGGTAGGTGATGATCATTGCTTTTTCTTTTGAAGTTGACTGTCTATAATACTTCTTAATTCTTGGAGTTCTTCTTCGCTTAGATCCGTTTCTTGTGTAAAAAAGGAAGCAAATTGTGACGCAGAGTCGTTAAAGAAATTCTTAATTAAGCCGTTTACGTGTTTTGAAAAATAGTCTGTTTTCTTTACTAACGGGAAATATTCTCTAGAACGTCCATACTGCACATAGTCTACAAAGTTTTTGTCTTGCATCCTTTTCAGTAACGTAGCAATCGTCGTTGTTGCAGGCTTCGGATCAGGATAGGCTTCTATAAGGTCTTTCATAAAAGCACGCTCTTGTTTCCAAAGGAGTTGCATCAATTGTTCTTCTGCTGCAGATAATGCCATGTTGTTCTACTTTTTTAGAATTAACTCTACAAATGTAGAATAAAATTTTAATTCTACAAGTGTAGAGCAAAACTTTAACAAAAAAAGGCTCTCTTTTTAAGAAAACCTTTTAAACTATATTTTTCTAAAATGGATGTTTAATTACGTCCAGCACGTACGCCACCGTCAATATCCCAAATTGCTCCAGTGACCCACGAAGCTTTGTCTGATAATAAAAAAGTAATTGTATCTGCTACATCTTGAGGTGTACCATTACGTCCTATAGGATGAAATGCATGGAAACCTTCAAGAGCTTTTTCTGCTGCTGCTTTTCCTCCAAAAATGCCGTGATATACAGGTGTAGAAACAACTGCAGGTGATACAGCATTTACTCTAATGTTGTCATCAGCAAGTTCCATCGCGAGGTGTTGAGTGAGCGAGTGTAATCCTGCTTTTTGCATAGAATAGGCAGAAGAAGGTGTTGCCTTTACCGCTTGTTTTGCCCACATAGATCCTACATTTACAATCGCACCTCCTTGGGTGTCTTTCATTTTTTTTGCAGCAGCTTGTGTGATAAAGAAGAACCCTCTATTTAAATCTTGATAGGAATCATAATCTTGCTGCGTATGGTCTAAGAATGGTTTTGGGCCAAAAATTCCAGAAGCATTTACGAGGTAGTCTAGGTTACTCCAGTTGCTTACTTCATTTGTGAAGTTTTGTACCGCTGCGGTATCTGTAATATCAAGTTGATGTTTTACTAGGTTAGGTGCATCTGCAACTTTACTAGGCGTACGCCCTGCAATATGCACGGTGACTCCTTGTGCTAATAAATTTTCTACGGTCGCTAGACCGATACCACTTGTACCTCCGATAACTAATGCTGTTTTGTTGTTTTCCATTGTGTATTATTATTTAAAGTTTAAATTATGAACAGACAAGTCTGTCTTTTTATGATTAAATTTTTTTATGCGATTAATTTTTTACAAAGTGAACGTGCCGTTTCTATAGGCCATATTTCTTGGTGTAGATGACTTTCAGATAACCCTCCTTCATACAGAACATATATTTGTTTTGCGTATACTTTTTGATCTGCTTCTGTACACTCAGAAATGGTAGCTAAGAGTTCTTCTATATACTGAATAAGCGTTTCTTTTCCTTTCTGAATAACCGCTCGGATCTCTTTATTTTCTTTGGGAATTTCAGAGATTGTATTGAGACACCAACAGCCATTAAAATCACTTTGGTTATAAAAAGCAGCTAGAAAATCAAACAACCCTATTAATTGATCTTTACCGCTATCATATTGTGCTATAAAGGGTTTTAATTGTTCAAAAAATAACTGATCCTTGTATTGTAAATAGGCAATACAAATCTCTTCTTTAGATCTAAAGTGATTATATAAAGTTGCTTTTGCAATCCCTGCTTCTTTTATAATTTCATTAATACCCGTCAGATTATAGCCGTTCTCGTAAAATAAACGAGAAGCCGTTTCTATAATAGTTTGTCTGACAAGATTGTGTTTCATCTATTTTAATTTTTTTAGAAAATGAAATACATAAAATTTTCTGCTTAGATCAACCGCTACGCTTTCGCATAAAAAATTTAATTATTTCGGTGAACAAACAAAACATTTAATTTTATTTATACTCATATCATAGGGCAAATATAGGATAATTTATCAAAAACAGACAGACTTGTTCATTTTTAGTATGCTTTTAACTTTTTAATATCTACAAGATCGATTGTTTGATACCGTACTCTTGGGAGAGTTCTTTCATTTTTTTCGCGAAAGCGGTTTTATCATATGAATATAAGTTTTTACTTTTTAAGCATAAAATATAAATCTCTTTCTAATTCATACTTCATGCGATGAACAGCTCTACGCATCATAAAATAGGGTATACCAAACATAAATACTGCATGAAATAGTAAAATTGGAATGATAGCTATGGAAGTTTCTGCTTCTCCTTGTGTTAGTATCATAACAATAGAAAAAAGATAAAATACAGGGATTATTATAAATAGAAGTTTAATAGGGTTTGTGAAACCATTAATTTCCATATCGATTTGTAAGATGTCGCCCTGTTGATTAAAGCGCCCTTTTGCTAACGCAAAATTCATATTATAATCAAAAAACTTTCGTCTCTTTTTTAATTCAAATCCATAAGAATTGATACGACCTTTATACTCAGCATCACTTGAATAAAAAACATCTCCCATATCTGAAAAATAGCCTAAGTCTTTCTCATCAACGTGAGATTTTAAAATGGAGACAAAATCATATTTTTCTACGGGAAGTTCAATAGTAGATGCATTAAGAAGTTTAAGCTTGGTCAATAATGTATTCATACAGTAAAATGTTAGTGTTGTACTTGATATGTGTGCCGATGATTATGTATGTTACATCTTCTGTACTATTCTAATACTAGAATTCTAATAAAATCTGTATCGGTAAATGCTGTCTAAAAATAGAAAAAGCCCTTTAGGTTATTCTAAGTCTAAAGGACTTTTACATGGTATATTGTTAATTTTAATTGCTTTTCAAGGCAGTAAAGTACTCATAAAAATAGGGTATGGTCTCGATCCCTTTTAAGTAATTCCAAACCCCAAAATGTTCGTTTGGAGAATGTATCGCATCACTGTCTAAGCCAAATCCCATCAGGATCGTTTTGCTTTTCAATTCTTTTTCAAAAAGGGAAACAATAGGAATACTTCCTCCACTACGTTGTGGGATAGGGGTTTTTCCAAAGGTTTTTTCGTAGGCTTTTTCAGCCGCTTGATATCCTATACTATCGATAGGTGTTACATAGCCTTGTCCTCCGTGATGTGGTGTTACTTTTACCTTTACGCCTTCTGGAGCAATGCTTTCAAAATGTGTTTTGAATAAGGCAGTGATTTCTTCCCAATCTTGATGGGGTACAAGGCGCATGGAGATTTTTGCATAGGCTTTGCTAGCAATCACTGTTTTGGCACCTTCACCGGTATAGCCGCCCCAAATCCCATTGACATCTAGGGTAGGGCGTATGGAGTTACGTTCATTGGTGGTGTAGCCTTTTTCTCCGTATACGGCAGCGATATCAAGGGCTTTTTTATAGTTTTCCAAACTAAAAGGCGCTTCGCCCATTTTAGCACGTTCTGCAGCAGTCAGTTCTTCTACTTTATCGTAAAATCCTTTGACGGTAATATGGTTGTTCTCATCGTGTAGCGAGGCAATCATTTTTGCTAAGACATTGATTGGGTTGGCAACGGCACCTCCGTACAGACCACTATGTAAATCACGATTGGGTCCCGTCACTTCTACTTCTACATAACTCAGCCCACGGAGTCCTGTTGTGATGCTTGGGATATCATTGGCGATCATTCCAGTATCAGAAATTAAGATCACATCATTGGCTAGTTTTTCTTGATTCCGTTCTACATACCAAGCAAGGTTGACACTTCCCACTTCTTCTTCGCCTTCAATCATGAACTTCACATTACAAGGAAGTTTATTGTTGGCGGTCATGTATTCCATGGCTTTGACATGCATATACATTTGTCCTTTGTCATCACAGGCACCACGCGCATAAATAGCACCGTCAGGATGTTTGTCTGTTTTTTTGATGACAGGTTCAAAAGGAGGCGAATCCCATAGATCTAATGGATCTGGGGGTTGTACATCGTAGTGTCCGTATACCAGTACCGTTGGGAGGTTAGGATCTATAATTTTATGAGCATATACGATAGGATATCCTGGTGTTTCGCATATTTCTACCGTGTCACATCCAGCGGCTTTTAGACTGTCGGCTACGGCGGTGGCTGTTTGTGTGGTCGCTTTCGCGAAAGCGGAATCAGCACTCACACTAGGAATTTTTAAGAGTTCGATCAGCTCGTTGATAAAGCGTTGTTTGTGTTCCTGAATATAGGAAGTGATGGTTTGCATATGAATTCTAAATTTTTCTTTAAAAGTACTAAAAATGGACTACATTTAAGGAGTATAAAACAAGAGATATGAGTTTTGCGAGTGCCCGTTTTCCTTTTGATTTTTCTGAAGATCGATTGGTAAAGGATTATACGATTTGTGAAGAATTTGCCTTTTCTGAGCATTTTAATAAAGACGATTATGCGGGGAGTTGGAAATTAATTGCTCTCCGATCCATGGATGGCGATCCTCGTAATGTCAATGCGATTACACTTTCTGGCGGATTTATGGATACGCCTTTGCTAGAAAAGTGCGCGTATTTTAAGGAGATTATCGATCTGTTTGAATGTGAGAAAGATGCTATACGCTTGCTGAATCTATGTGCAGGAAGCAAAATTCATGAGCATACAGATTTTGAATTGGGGTATGAAGATGGACTCTTTAGAGTGCATGTGCCTATTACTACTAATAAAGAGGTGCGATTTTATATCAATAAAGAACTTGTGAACATGGAGGTAGGAAGCTGTTGGTATGGTAATTTTAATTTACCGCATGCGGTGGAGAATAACGGCACTACCGATAGAATTCATTTCGTAATGGACTGTAAACGAAATGCATGGAGTGATGCGTTGTTTGCGAAACTAGGCTATGATTTTGAACAAGAAGGGAAGCCACCAGCATATTCTGAAGAGGAAAAAAAGCGTATTATCGAAGAGCTAGAACTAAAAGGAATTGAGATCTCACAGGAGTTGATGGATTCGATCCTGAAATCATAAAGTGCTAAGCGTTTAAAAAAGCGATTAAATTTTTAAGAAAAGTATTTTGCAATTAAAAACTATTCTTATATTTGCACCCCGTTACAAAGTAATGCGTAACGATTTATTGAAATGCGGGCGTGGTGGAATTGGTAGACACGCTAGACTTAGGATCTAGTGCCGCAAGGTGTGAGAGTTCGAGTCTCTCCGCCCGTACAACGAAAACCTCATCAGAAATGGTGAGGTTTTTTTAT
>CAYGQJ010000081.1:0-13251 GCA_964351845.1 uncultured Flavobacteriaceae bacterium
TATAAGGATAATATTCTGCCATAAGGCAAAGATACAAGAAACTAATAGTATTAATGAAACATAAAAAAGACCTAACAAATCACGATGTTAGGTCTTTTTTTATGTACTATTCTTTTTTTAATCCTCTACAAATAGGTAATTCAGCTTCAGGTTATTGAAATCTGTGTTAAACTGAGCTACCTCAGCATCTAGCATTTTATCAAACGCTTCTAGTTGTGTTGCAATAGCAGCAGCTAATTCATTTTTCACCGCCACATCCTGATCTGTAGGACCAAAATCACCCATACCTACCAGACTATTTAAATGCCCTAGCTTATTGGTTAATTTAATTGGGAAGTTTAAAGGATCTTGTCCTGAACGATTCTTGGTTTGGTATAATTCCTTTTCAATTTTACCGAATTCCTCTTGCATTTTCTTTGCTTTTTCACGCAAATCTGCGGTACGCACATCGTCTTTATACTGTGCCTCAAAAGATTTTAACTGCGCATTGATCTTTCGTATTTTCTTAATACTTTGATGCGCTCTGTCTACTGTTTTATTGACATCAGAAATAAAATCGTGTTGGCGTTGCATATCGGCTACAGTTGCTTCAGCATTTGGATTTGGCTTGATGATAAAAGATTGTGTTTGCTCTTCTCCATTTACACTCAAAACAACTTTATAATTCCCCGGAACGGCTTTAGGCCCGTCAAGGCTTGCCCACCAAAGAATCATTCCTTTGAGTTGTTCTGCGCCATCGGTACGGGTATTCCACGCAAATAGATTGCTTCCTTTTTTTGCTTTCAACTTATCTTTCTTTTCCTTTGCGCCTGTACTAAACGATTGCAGCGTATCTCCAGCCACCGTCATATAGGTAAGCGATACGGTATCTTTTTTCTTATCAAAATCTTTCAGATTAAAATACGTCATCACACCACTTGGATGGTTTGTTCCTTCTGTAAGGCTTCCTGCACGACCGCCGCCACCCATACGGTAGGTTTCTTTTGGCTTAAAAAGATGGTTGGATCCCGCTTTCGCGAAAGCAGACTGATGCAACATCCCTAAGTCATCTATAATCCAAAGGCTACGCCCTTGTGTAGCTACAATAAGATTATTGTCCTTAATTGTCAAATCTGTAATGGGTACAATAGGAAGGTTTAACTGAAAAGATTTCCATGAATTTCCATCATCAAAACTAATGTACATCCCTGTTTCTGTTCCTGCATACAGCAACCCTTTTTGCTTAGGGTCTTCACGAACCACACGAGTAAAATGCTCTGATGGAATTCCGTTGGTGATCTTTTTCCAAGATGTTCCGTAATCGGTAGTTTTGTACAAATACGGTGCAAAATCCCCTGATTTGTATCGCGTTCCTGCGATATACGCCGTTCCTTCATCAAAAGCACTTGGCTCAACACTATTAATCATCATCCATTCTGGCATTCCCTTAGGCGTTACATTTTCCCAAGAAGCACCTCCATTTTGGCTTACATGCACCAATCCATCATCACTTCCTACCCAAAGTAATCCTTCTTTCAGAGGAGACTCCGCCGCTGCAAAAATGGTACAGTAATACTCCACCGACGTGTTATCTTGTGTAATCGGTCCTCCAGAAGATTTCATCTTTTCAGGATCATTACGCGTTAAATCGGGGCTGATTACTTTCCAACTTTGCCCTTCGTTTTCACTTACGTGTACGTTTTGTGAGAAGGTATATAAACGGTCAGGGTTATGCTTACTAAAAATAATAGGGAAATTCCATTGAAAACGGTATTTCATATCCTCTACACCATGCCCCATAGGATTGTCCGGCCATACAGAGACAGAACGTACGGTATTTTTCTCGTGGTTGACTCTGGTTAGGAAGCCATCATAACTTCCTCCATAAACAATCTCATTATTCTCTGGATCGACTGCAATATGGGCACTCTCACCCCCTGCGGTACTTTCCCAATCGTCTTCAGAAATACTTCTTCCTTCGGTACGATGCGGAATACGAATGGTACTATTATCTTGCTGTGCTACGTAAATTCGATACGGAAATGCATTGTCTGTCGTCACTCGATAAAATTGTGACGTAGGCTGATTCATATACGTACTCCAACTACGACCACCGTCATAGGTTACTTGTGCTCCCCCGTCATCTCCTATAATCATACGATTAGGATCTTCTGGTGCAATCCATAAATCATGGTGATCTCCGTGAGGTGCATTATACGTGCTAAATGATTTTCCTCCATCGGTAGATTTATGGTAACGTACATTCAAAACATATACCGTGTTTTCGTCTTTGGTGTCTGCATACAGACGTGTATAATACCACGCACGTTGACGCAATTTACGCTCATCATTTACCTTAGACCAGTTCATTCCTCCATCTTTAGAAGTATATAAACCCCCTTCTTTTTCATTTTCAACCATCGCATACAAACGATTGCTATTTACAGGAGATACCGTAATACCCATAATTCCTAAAGTGCCTTTAGCAAAGCCATCATGCGTTGATATTTCTTTCCATGTCTCGCCTTCATCGGTACTTTTCCAAAGTGCAGATCCTTCGCCTCCAGAACTCAGACTATAGGGTGTACGTCTTGCATTCCACGTAGAAGCGTATAACACTCTGTAATTATTAGGGTCTATAATTAAATCGACAACTCCTGCATTGGAATTACTAAATAACGTTTGTCGCCATGTTTTTCCTCCATCAATACTTTTATACACTCCACGTTCTTGAGTGGGTTTATAGATATTTCCGAGCACACCTGCATACACAATATCAGGATTAGTAGGATGCACACGGATACGAGGTACGTGACGGCTATTTTTAAGACCTACCTGACTCCATGTTTGGCCAGCATCTACGGTTTTCCAGATCCCATATCCAGACGATACATTCCCCCGAAGGGTTTTTTCTCCTCCTCCTACATAAATTACATTAGGGTCACTTTTGGAAACCTCGACAGCACCGATACTTCCTCCAAAGAAGCCATCAGATATATTTTCCCATGCTGCGCCTCCGTTAGTGGTACGCCACACACCGCCACCAGTACTTCCCATATAAAATAAATCGGGTTGTCCAGGCACTCCTGTTACTGCAGCACTACGTCCGCCTCGAAAAGGTCCGATTAAACGATATTCTAGCGCTTCGTATGAAGAAGGGTCTGGGGTTTGGGCATTGATTTCTAGTGCCATTCCTGAGAGTATACCCAAGAAAAGGAAAAGGATCTTAGTTTTCATGTGTTAATTTTTATTGTTTTTGATGGTCACATGTAACCGTTGATGTTAAAAATAATTACAGTGTTATATATTCACAATTATTTTCAAGATGTCGGTTTCATTGATTTTTTGGTTTGGTAATAGGATAGAAATTTAAGAAATTCTTAAGAAGGAATCCTGATTTGGGAGTTTTTTAACGTATTTGACATCAAAACCTCTTTTTTAGTAGGAACATTGAAATGAGTCTGCTTTCGGCATAGCCGAAGTTGATGCTGAGCGTATCGAAGTACGAACCTGCCTGCCGGCAGGCAGGAGCGTTTAAAGAAATATCACCCTTCTTCCTGAACAGCGAGCTTGGTTTTTACTTCTTTATTCAAGAAATAGGCAGTGACAATTGTAGAAAGTACATCAGCAATAGGAAAGGCAATCCATACGCCCCACACACCTAAAAACGGAGGTAATATAAGAATCAACGGAATTAAGAAAAATCCTTGTTTTGTCAAACTTAAAAGAAGTGCTGGCACCGCTTTACCAATAGATTGAAAATAAGCAGAACCGATCAACTGTACGACAATAATAGGCGTGGCGGCAAATACCCAACGTAAGGCATTGGGTGTTCGTGCAAAAATGGTTGCATTCTCTGCAATGGTTTGTGCGTTTCCGCCTTTATCGCTTAAAAATATAGAGACAAATACCTCTGGAAAACTCATGATCACCGCAAAAATAGCCAAGGCAAGAATCCCTGCATATTTGATAGAGGTGTTGATGGTTTCACGAACGCGTGTATATTTTTTTGCCCCATAATTATACCCTGCAATAGGCATAAATCCTTGGGTTACCCCAATCACTGGAAACAACGCAAACATAAGCATCCTACTAATAATACCATAAGAAGCGAGGTCTAGGGCATCGCCATAGGTAATCAATACATTATTCAAAAGGATTCCTAAGACACTAATCGTGCCTTGACGTGCGAGTGTAACACCACTTAAACCACTTATTTCTTTGACAATAGAGGCTCTTAGTTTGAGGGAATTAAATTTGATGCGTAACTCGCTTTTGGCGATAAAAAACCAAAGGATAAATCCAAAACAGACCGCATAACTTATAAACGTTGCCCATGCAGCTCCTTCCATCCCGTATCCTAATACTTTGATAAGCACATAGTCCATGATAATATTCCCGATAGCAGGAAGAATCATCGCATACATCGCAAATTTGGGTTTGCCCTCTGCGCGGATCACATTATTCCCCATCATGCACAAAGCCAGCATCACAATACCATATAATACAATACGATAATAGGTCAGTGCCATGTCTTTGAAGGAATCGGCAGCACCGAAAAATTCTATAAAATAGTCCTGAAAAACAAGCCCTACAACAGCGAGTGACCCAGAGATAAGTAGGGTAGTAGTGATTTGATTTCCAAATACATGCAGTGCTTTCTCATCATTTCCAGCACCCAAAGCTCTTGATAATACCGAGCTTCCTCCTATTCCTACCGCAAGGCCAATAGCCGCAATGAAAAAGGTAAACGGAATCACGACAGTAATCGCCGAAATTGCCTGTGGACCAATCCATCTTCCTACAAAAATGGTATCTACAATCATATTCAAAGACATGACCAAAATACCTATAGAAGCAGGCACTGCTTGCTTAATCAATAGTTTTGAAATAGGTTCTGTACCTAATGATGTAGAGTTCTTTTTGGACAAAGTAGTGTGTTATGGATGCAAGATGCAACCCCTTTTTTAAAAACAGTGTTAATGTAACGTGAAACTTAGACCGTAGCCACTGTTGCTGCTTCCCAATCTTTAATCCAACCTGCAATCACCGCTGCCCAATCATCGCGATCATTGAGACAAGGGATGGTGGTAAATTCCTTACCTCCCGCTTCGTGAAAAATTTCTTCTCCTTCCATCGCAATTTCTTCAAGCGTTTCAAGGCAATCAGAAACAAAGGCTGGAGTGACTATCGCCATTTTCTTAAATCCTTCTTTCCCCATACGTTCTATGGTTCGGTCTGTATAGGGTTGTAACCATGGGTCAAATCCTAAACGTGATTGAAACGATGTGGAGAAAGTGCCTGGTTTTAGGTTGAGATACTTCCCTACATTACGGGTAGTTTCATAACATTGATGACGGTAACAAAACTCATGTGCTTTGGAACCCGCACTACAGCAACTCCCATCGATCTTACAATGTATTTTTGTGACATCACTCTTACGAATATGTCTTTCTGGAACACCGTGATAACTGAATAAAAGATGCTCATAATCAAGCTCTTTAAGGTGTTCTCCGATACTTTCAGACAATACTTTTATATAGTCTTCTTTGTGATAAAAAGCAGGTACTTCTGTAATCTTCATGCCAAGAAAATGCTTGGCGCGCAGTTCTTCTGCGAGCACGAGAATCGTCTCTGTTGTCGCCATGGCGTGTTGAGGATACAAAGGAAGTAACATCACGTCATCTACGCCTTGATCATGTAATTTTTGCATTCCTTCATGTATAGAAGGTGTACCATAACGCATCGCAATCTCTACAGGTACATCGGTATGTGTTTGTACTTTCTTTTGTAAACGCTCTGTAAGAACAATAAGCGGAGATCCTTCTTCCCACCATATTTTACTATAGGCTTTGGCACTTTGCTTAGGTCGTGTATTCAAAATGATTCCTTTTACAAGGAGGGCACGAGCGGCGTACGGTACATCAATCACACGCTCATCCATTAAGAATTCTCCTAAATACTTTTTTACATCTTTAGGGTCTGTACTTTTGGGAGATCCTAAATTAACGAGTAAAACACCTTTGCTCATTCTTTTTTCTTTTATCTGTAGATGCTACACAACTGTAGCATTTGTTTAAATTGTCTAATCTTCACCAAATTTAATTAAACAAAATTTTACTTGCAAAAATACATACTATCTCTCAATACCTTTTAAGAAAAGTATAAGAGTTTTTGATAGTGCTATTCCAAACACCACAAAATAGCTTCTTCTAAGTGTTTTCTAAAACCGACTTCACTGTAGGATTCTTTGGTGTGACCGCCTCCTGTATAGAATGCTTTTCCACCATCGTACAGATGGTACCAAGCAATAGGATGTTTTTCACCGTTTGTTCCTCCTTCGTAGCTGGTTTCATCCAAGTTTAACAACGCGGTAATCTCAGGATTAACCTCTTTATAGTTATACCACTCATCATCTCTCGAAAAACTTGTTTCCAAATGGGCGGTACTTCGGTGTTTGTTGGTGGTTTTAGTAATGGTGGCTTTCCGGATATTAGGGTCATTGGGATGGCTCTCAAAATAACCGCCTACTAATTTTCCGTACCACGGCCAGTCATATTCAGTATCGGCAGCGGCGTGGATGCCTAGATAACTTCCGCCGCCTTGGATGTAGGTTTCAAACTTTTTTTGACCCTCCTCATCGAGTACATTTCCTGTGGTACTTAAAAAGACAATCGCATCATATTGTGGTAGAAAAGCAGTTGAAAAATGCGTGCTATCTTCCGTATGTTCGACCACAAAATTGTGTGTTTTCCCAAAATCTTTGATGGTCGCAACCCCTGTTTCGATTGATTTATGACGCCAACCGAGTGTTTTCGTATAGACCAATACTCTTTTGGTTTGGGTTTGCTTTTCAGTCGCAAGTTCTGTTTTTGGCGTGGTTGTATTTTTTTTCGCGCAAGCGGATAAAAGAAATACTACAAAAAGAGGGAGAAGTAAGAATTTCAAGTTCATATACATGTTATTTTACCCCAAAGACATCAAATATTTCTTAGGGGTGGTTCCAAATTTCTTTTTAAATCCTGCGATAAAGTGACTGGAAGTACTATAGCCTACTTTAAGTCCCACTTCGTTGACATTATACTGACCTGAAGCGAGTAATTGTCGAGCCACTTCCATTTTATAATCAAATAAAAAGCTGTACACAGAATCCCCATAAATTTGTTTGAATCCTTCTTTTAGTTTCTTAAGAGAAAGTCCTATTTCTAAAGAAAGCTCTGATAACGTAGGAGGTTCTGTCATACGATTAATAATAATCTCTTTTGCCTTTTTTATTTTGGTGACATTATCTTCATCGGCAAGGAAGGGACATTGGGCAATATCTGCATCTACGGGGCGATTAAAGTAGAGACTCAACAATTCATACGCTTTGCCTTTAAAGTACAAATCCTTAATGCTCGGATGCAAATTATAGTTCATTAACTGGTTTAACACAATCGCCATACTAGGCGTCACTCCTCCATCTTTATAGTATTTACGGTCTTTATTTTCCTCACTTAAAAAAGTAATATAATTCGCTTCACGCGAAAACAGACTATGAAACTTCTTAATAGAAACCAACACTGAAACGACCCAAGTATCGGGTTGTAATTGAAGATTCATAGGCAAATCTCGTTGCGGATTATACAACAGTAACGATTGATCTTCTGGCATGGGTAATCGGTAGGCACCATTGTTAAATGTAAAAACCGATTGCCCTTTTAAACAGAAATGAAACTGAATCACACTGCTATCTACATCACGTACAATTTGTCTATTGATATCTAAGGTATTAGAAAATGTCAATATAGAAAATCCAGGTTCTAGTACAGTCTCTGTTTCTAAACCTTGAGCGATACTTTTTTGATCTATAGGAAGCGTCATCTTGTTGGTTTTATTTAGAATCATTCTAATTAACGACAGCGTACTACCGCTTATAACACTACTAAAATAAGGTGTTTTACGCAAATCTGCACGTAGAACTACCTGAATTTAGGCATTTCGACAATTTTGGAACGTCTAGCGTTATTTTTTTACATGGAAGCAAGATATTTTTGCGTGACCATGAAAAATCTAAATTCTTCAGAATTTTATGTCATCGGACTCAGCTACAAAAAAGCGGATGCCGAAATACGTGGTCATTTTAGTATCTCTGAAGAATCTCAAGAGCGCATTCTTTCAAACGCAAAAGCAGTTGGTGTAGAAGCACTCACCGTTATTTCTACCTGTAACCGTACTGAGTTGTACGGTTTTGCGCAAAGTCCTTCCCAACTTATTCATCTTTTATGTGAATACACGCAAGGAAGTGTTGCTGAGTTTGAAAAGGTATCTTACATCTATGAAAGTGATGATGCGATTCAGCATTTATTTAAAGTAGGAACGGGTCTTGACAGTCAGATTTTAGGTGATTTTGAAATTATAGGGCAGCTTAAAGTCGGTTTTAAAAAAGCAAAAGCGCATAATCTCGTCAATCCGTTTATGGATCGACTCATCAGTACTGTGATTCAAGCGAGTAAACGCATTAAGACAGAAACCGAAATCTCATCAGGGGCTACTTCGGTAAGTTTTGCTGCTGTACAATATATCATGGCGCGTGTACCGTATGTTTCAGAAAAAAACATCTTACTTTTCGGAACTGGGAAAATAGGACGCAACACCTGCGAAAACCTCATTAAACATACCAAAAATGAGCATATCACGCTGATTAACCGCACCAAAGAGAAAGCGCAAAAAATAGCAGGAAAATTTAACTTATTGGTAAAAGATTATGCAGATATCCAAAGTGAGATTTCACAAACGGATGTGCTGATCGTCGCTACCGGTGCCCAAAAACCCACGATTACCAAAGAGCTTATTTATACCAAAAAGCCCTTACTTATTCTAGACTTGTCCATTCCTAAAAATGTTTCAAATAACGTAACAGAATTAGAAAATGTGACGCTTATTCATCTAGATCAGCTTTCAAAAATGACAGATGACACCTTAAAACGTCGTCAACAATATATTCCTAAAGCCGAAGCGATTATTTCGCAAACCACCAAAGAGTTTAAAGCATGGCTTTCTACACGTGCATTTGCGCCTACCATCCAAGCTTTAAAATCAAAATTGAATGATATTAGTGCCTTAGAGCTTAACAATCATCGTAAAAAAATAGACAGCTTTAATGAAGAGCAAGCCAATGTCATTGCGGATCGTCTGATCCAAAAAATCACCAATCGATTTGCTAGTCACTTACGTACGGCAAACGGCAGCACACAACAAAGTATTGCCCTTATAGAAGCTATTTTCCAACTAGAACAAACAGACAGTGAGTAGCCTCATACGCATCGGGACTCGTGATAGTGAGCTCGCATTATGGCAAGCAAAAACGGTACAACAACAACTTGAAGATCACGGGTACAAAACAATACTTGTTCCCGTAAAATCTACAGGAGATCTTGTACTAGACAAGCCACTTTACGAATTAGGTATTACCGGTATTTTTACAAAAACATTAGATGTTGCGATGCTTAACGGCACGGTAGATATCGCTGTACATAGCATGAAGGATGTCCCAACGGCACTCCCTATTGGCATTGTACAAGCGGCCGTTTTAGAACGTGCGGCAACACAAGATATCTTAGTACATAAAGGAGCCACAGATTATTCCCTGCCATGTACGATTGCCACGGGAAGCCTTCGGCGTCAAGCACAATGGCTTAACAAATATCCACATCATCAAACGACAGACATTCGTGGTAATGTCAACACCCGTTTACAAAAACTAGCAGATAGTGATTGGACAGGGGCTATTTTCGCGAAAGCGGGATTAGAACGTATCAACGTGCTACCAGAAAACTACGAAGTTTTAGACTGGATGACACCCGCACCCGCGCAAGGCGCTATGCTGATTGTCGCCCTAGAAGAAGATGAATTTTGTAAATCCGCTTGCGCGAAATTAAACCATGCCCACACCGCATTGTGCACCTATATTGAAAGAGAATTTTTACGCACCTTAGAAGGTGGGTGTACCGCCCCTATCGGAGCCTTAGCGACCATTCAAGATGAAGTGGTTCATTTTAAAGGCGTCCTTTTCTCCCTCGATGGAAAAACAAAAATAGAGGTCAACGAATCCTTATCAGTATCCCACTGTCAAGGATTTGGTACGGATTGCGCTTTAGAGATTTTAGATAACGGTGGGCGTGCATTAATGAAAGAAATTAAAGCGTCTATTAATAAGAAGTAACACAACAGTTTCCCCTCTAGAAAGAGGGGAGTAAGGGGTGTGTAAAACACCTCTATCAATCCCTCCTTTTTAGGAGGGAAGCCATTAAAATGAAAACACTACTCTCCACAAAAAAACTACAACCCAACCAGCGAGAACTCATTCTCAATGCAGGATTCAGTTTTGTGGAATATGATGCGATTTCTATCCAACCTATTGATTTTGAAATTCCTGAACCCATAGAAAACATAATCATCACAAGTCAAAACGGAGCCAAGTTCTTTGTAAAAAAGAACAAAGAGCTCCCCTCTCCTTCAGGAGAGGGGCTGGGAGTAAGGTGCTTTACAGTTGGAGAAAAAACCACGGCTCTTTTAGAAGAAAATGGCTACAAAGTGACTGAAAAAGCTCAAAATGGAGCAGCATTAGCCCATTTTATAGTAAAAAACCATAAAAACGAGTCTTTTACCTATTTCTGTGGAAAGCAACGCAGAGACGAATTACCCACTATTTTAAAAGAAGAAGGTATTTTATGTAACGAAGTGGCGGTGTATCAAACTCATATAAACGAGCAAACATTTAATCAAGCATTTGACGGCGTGTTATTGTATAGTCCAAGTGGGGTGCAAAGCTTCTTTAACAAGAACAAATCGATCCCCTCTCCTGAAGCAGAGGAGCTGGGGGTGAGGTATTTCTGCATAGGAGAAACCACCGCAACAGAAGCAAGAAAATATACAAGTCAAGTGATTGTGTCTAACGCAACCACCATAGAAAGTACGATTGCAAAAGCAGTTAATACATTAAAAAAATAATACTCGCTCCCCTCTCCTTTTGAAGGAGAGGGGTTGGGGGTGAGGATAAAACAATATGATAAAAAACGATTTATTTTTAAGAGCATTAAAAGGAGAAACCGTAGATCGCCCACCGGTATGGATGATGCGCCAAGCAGGGAGATATCTTCCTGAATTTATGGAAATCAAAGCAAAATATGATTTCTTTACCCGTTGCCAAACACCCGAACTTGCAAGTGAAATCACCGTACAACCCATCCGTCGTTATGGCATGGACGCGGCTATTTTGTTTTCGGATATTCTGGTGATTCCGCAGGCGATGAATATTGAGGTAGAGATGAAACCCAATGTAGGTCCTTGGTTACCAAATCCTATCCGCTCTGCAAAAGATGTAGATCAGGTGATTGTTCCAGACATACATGAAACCTTAGGCTATGTGATGGATGCCATCAAAATGACCAAAGAAAAACTCAATGATGACATCCCATTAATCGGTTTTGCAGGAAGTCCGTGGACGATTCTTTGCTATTGTGTACAAGGACAAGGGTCTAAAAACTTTGATAAAGCCAAAGAATTTTGCTTTACACAGCCGCTCGCTGCACATACCCTATTACAAAAAATCACCGATACTACGATTGCCTATCTTAAAGAAAAAGTAAAAGCAGGGGTCAATGCGGTACAGGTATTTGATAGCTGGGGAGGCATGCTTTCTCCAGAAGATTACCAAACCTTCTCTTGGCAATACATCCAGCAAATTATTGACGCCCTAAAGGATGAGTCACCAGTGATTGCTTTTGGAAAAGGATGCTGGTTTGCGCTGGATACGATGGCAAAATCGGGTGCTTCGGCATTAGGGGTAGACTGGACCTGTTCGGCGCGTAACGCACGGTATTTAACCGGTGGAAATATTACCTTGCAAGGTAATTTTGATCCTACGCGACTATTTTCGCCCCCGAGCGAAATCAAACGAATGGTTCACGAGATGATTCGTTCTTTTGGAAAAGACAAATATATTGTGAATCTAGGGCATGGTATTTTACCTAATATCCCCCTAGAAAATGCAGGTGCTTTTATAGAAGCAGTCAAAGAATATAAAGAGTAAGGTGAACCTCAACAAAGTCATAAAATCAATGGACTTTAAGCAGCTCTGGAGTCTTGCAGGGCTTTGTTTAAGGCATCCTTTGTTTGTGTTTCCCACCTACTTTGCGACGCGTAAAACAGTTGCCATTTGTGATCAGAAATTTGGCAAAGCCCATCATAAAAATGGACGCGCAAACGCATTTAGGCATGCGTTATGGAATGCCCTGATTATTCATAAGTGCAATCGCTGGGGGTCTATAGAGAAAACAACCGCTTGGGCAAAACGTATCACCGATTGGCATGAGGATTTTTCGATAAATCCGCCGTTGGCAAGAGCTATGGATTTACATAATAATCAGATAGGACGTACCTTTGCCAAGAAACATAGAGATGCTAGTGTGTCTCAATTAGTACAATTGGTGATGGTGTTGATTCCGCTTTCGCGAAAGCATACCACCATTGAACAAATGCAAGCGCATCCTGAAACATTAACACATATAGAAGATGATTAAAGGCATTCTTAACGGACTTAAAACCTACGGAAACTCTTTGAGTCTTGTGACAAAACTTGGCCTGTGGAAATACTTTGCGATTCCAATGGTCATTAGCTTACTTACAGCAACCATTGTGCTGGTTGCTGCCTATAATCTTTCTGATGATATTGGACATTGGATAGAACAAATATGGCCTTGGGAATGGGGAAAACAAGCCTTTTTTATTTTTGCCGAAATCCTAAGTGCTTTGGTGATTATTGCTGTTGGCTTTATCCTTTACAAACACATTGTGATGGCGCTAAGTGCGCCTTTTATGAGTCCTGTTTCAGAAAAAATTGAAGCCCATTTATTAGGTACAAATCACACCCCAAGAGAAACTACGTTTAGTGCCCAATTATGGCGTGGTATCCGTATCAATGTGCGAAATCTAAGTATGGAATTACTCTTAACCATTCCTATACTCTTACTCGGGCTTATTCCCGTCATTGGCCTTGTTTCCACAGTTCTCTTATTTTTAACGCAAGCCTACTATGCTGGGTTTGGTAATATGGATTATACCTTAGAACGTCATTTTACGTATGAAAAGAGTGTTCAGTTTGTGCGTAAAAACAAAGGACAAGCTATAGGAAATGGGATTGTTTTCATGCTGTTTTTATTAATCCCTGTCATAGGTGTCATCTTAGTATTACCCCTTTCTGTAACGGCCGCTACCAAACAAACTGTTGGA
>CAYGQJ010000081.1:13351-21314 GCA_964351845.1 uncultured Flavobacteriaceae bacterium
ATGAAAGACCTATTTGTATCCTATATTCATACTTTACAAGATACCATCACGGCGCGTCTAGAAGCCATTGATGGGAAAGCTACCTTTCAAGAAGATCTATGGAAACGTCCTGAAGGTGGTGGTGGTCGCACACGGGTGATAGAAAATGGAAATGTCTTTGAAAAAGGAGGCGTAAATATCTCGCAAGTACACGGAAAATTACCTGAAACGATGCAGCAATATTTTGGTGTAAAAGATGCTAACTTCTTTGCTTGCGGCCTCTCTCTTGTGTTACATCCTAAAAGTCCGATGGTGCCCACGGTCCATGCCAACTGGCGCTATTTTGAAATGTATAATCAAGACGGAGAGATTGTAGATCAGTGGTTTGGAGGAGGTCAGGATTTGACGCCCTATTACCTTTTTGATGAAGATGCGATTCATTTTCACACCGTTTGCAAGAACGCTTGTGATGCGCATGACCCCACATTTTATCCAAAATACAAAGCCCGTTGTGATGAGTATTTCTACAATGCACATCGCAATGAAGGCCGTGGTCTTGGCGGACTATTTTTTGACTACCTTAAAAAGACGGAAGAACGATCGATGCAAGATTGGTATAACTTTGTGACGACGGTAGGTGATAGTTTTTTAGAAGCGTATGTTCCCATTGTAGAGCGTAGGAAAGAGACCGCTTTCGCAAAAGCACAAAAAGACTGGCAAGAAGTCCGTCGCGGGCGGTATGTAGAATTTAATTTAGTACACGACAAAGGCACGCTGTTTGGTCTTAAAACCAATGGCAGAATTGAAAGTATTTTGATGAGTTTACCTCCTGTAGTCCAATGGAAATATGACCATCATCCCGAGGAAGGCAGCGAAGAAGCACGACTTCTCGAGGTATTGAAGAATCCAAAAAAGTGGGTGTAACCATCACTTGCAAATAGCTGCTGTTTTTGTTTTAAATCCTCCCTCTGTGTTTAAATAATGGAAGCGTGCTTTCAAAAGTTTTTTACGGCCCTCAGGATTTCTAGTAAAAATAAGGGTAGCAGATCCTTTATAGGTTTTCCAATAGTTGAAAAATAGCAAGGCATCTTTCTTCCGTTCTGCAAAAACGGAAGGCACCGCAAAGTAATTGGAAAAGCCAAACCTGCGTTGCAACCAACCCGATTGCGCAATCATATATCTTGGATTGTCTATTTTCTGGACAATCTCCTCTAAGTTATTTACAAAAAGTAATTCTTCTTTGGCAGTGGCGCCACTTATGAAACAAGACACTTCTCCTGTATCAAACTTTTCTACGCCTAATTGTATCTGAGACGCTGGTGTTGTAATCTGTCCTTTATCACGCATGGTTTTAAGAAGTACCTGCCCAATTTTATACAATTGTTTATCGATACGCCCATATTTGATGTATAGCACCACAGCTTTATATGTTTTTGGTAGAAAAAGAATAGCAAGTCCTGAAAGGACGGCATAAAAGAAATAAAGTACTCCTCTAGATAAAAAGGCCCCTATATTTTTAAAAAATAATTCTGGTAGTGTAAAAGTGGCCACAGTGATTAATTGAATAAATGAGTATTTTACAACATCTTTGTAATACACTTTCTTCTGACCTGATCTACCCTTAAGGCTATCTAGATTTAGTTTTAATTCTCGCACTAGAATATTTCCTTTTGCTATCGCAACATCCCATCTGTTTTTTACTTCGTGACGTTGTGCTGCAAGGGAAAACATTTGCTTGTTGAGTGCGTCTTTATTCAAATGTTCCTCAGGTATTGCAAAACGATCCACCCCATTTTCTATAAAAGGAGTGCCTTCCAAAGAAATTCCACAGAAGGCCTCAAATCTTTTATACAGCTTTGCAATGTCTTCACCTCCATCTGCTACTGTAGGATCAATACAGGCGAGATGCCATACAGAAGCCACTTTATCTGGCTTTTTTGCATGCACCCGAATCGCTCTTCCGCGCATTTGGTTGGACATCACAAACGACCCCACATACGAAGCCAACACCAATGTATTGATTGCTGGCGCATCCCATCCTTCGCCCAATAAGGAGGTCGTTCCTACTAAAACTTCAATATGACCTTTTTCAAATAATGTAGTCATCACACTCACTATTTGGCTCTTTCCTTTCTCTGTAGGCGTCAATATTAAAAAATCAGTTGCTCCCATGGGTGATACTGAGTAATAATCAGCAGGAATGGCAGCATCTATATGCGATCGTAAACGGTCATGTACAATCACTAATGACCCTGTTAGAACCGCTAGTTTTTCCTGCCTATTGGTCGCTTGCCAATTTTCAGGATCGTGTTGTAATGATGCTTGTAAATATTTAAAAATAGGAACTACGCCTAGTTTATTAATGGTATCCAATTGGTCTTTTGGCGTGTCTAAAAATTCTTTTCGGATATAATCCGCTAGTACTACTGCTCGTAAATTCGTTTTCAGTTGCGCCGACTCAAAAGCAATAATTCCCTGTATGCTTTTCAGTTTATTAGGGCTTTGTGCTAGTGACTTATACAACTCATTTTTTCCCTCTAGATGCACCCGTTTCTTGTTAAATGCCCCTATTTTTCGTAGTTCTTTTTCGATACTTGACAGCAATGCCTCATGTTCAAAAAGCGTTTCTCTTAACTCCACCAATAACGGTTGTAATAACGAAGTGACCCATGTATAGGTAAATGCTGGGATCACCGCTTTCTTGTTTTTTATACCCAAAACAGCCAACTTTTCTAAGGGAATGTCTGTTTTTGCTGCATTGAGATAGATGAGCATCCCAGCATACAAATCAGAATGATCATAAATAGCTTCTAGGACCTCTTCCGTTTGCGCATAAAAAGGATGTTGAAGGATAAAATTTTTAAAATCTATATCGTCTACCAACGCATTGATAAACGCCATCAGTTTCATTCTGTAGGCAACAATATATTGCACTTGTGCTTCGTCTGGTTGTGAAAAATGAATATAATCCTGATGTGGACACAAATTCCCTTCCTTGACCAATTCAGGCACGCCAATCTCCACATCTATGGAGCCACATAATTCAAAATACTTCGCGATTTCTCGCTGTTCACTATCATACGGAGGTGTTGCCGTAAGTGCTATCAAAATACAATGAGGCAGTACTTTTAAGGCAAAAAGAGGTTTCCACCATTCATTTTTAAGATGGTGTGCTTCGTCTAATACAATATTTTTTATACCCGCTTTCGCGAAAAAAGCCACTAGTTTTTCCCCATCGCTTTCCATCTCATTTTTATAAAACGCATGCAAAGATTGGTAGGTTGAAAATGTAAGATGTGCAGGTTGTTTTATATTTCGCGAAAGCGGAATATCACAAGATTCCTTATCTACAAAACATTCATACATCCGCTCTTGCCACTGATTTCGAATGGTTAATGTAGGCGCAAGTATCAATGTTTTTTGATCAACTCGCCGAATCATTTCCAGTCCTAAAACGGTCTTTCCAGAACCTGGAGGTGCCACTACGTGAAGATGGTCGTCTTCAATATGGTTCTCAAACCCCTCTAAAAATCGGCGTTGGTAGGTACGCCATGTATATTTGAATTGAAAGGTCTTTTGTAATGATATCAAAATGCAGACTCGGTTTTTAATTTGGTAAATTTGCAATAGAAAAAGAATAGCAAAATACAATTTTATGTACCCATTACGAAGAAATCGTAGATTAAGAACCTCAGAAGCCATCCGAAGTCTCGTAAGAGAAACCGTGATTACTCCCAACGACTTTATTGTACCGCTTTTTGTGGTAGAAGGAAAAGGAGTGCGAGAGGAAATCCCGTCGATGCCTAACTACTACAGACAAAGTCTAGATCTTCTTGCCGCCGAAGTAAAAACACTATGGAGCATGGGGTTGAAATCTGTATTGTTATTTGTCAAAGTGCCTGATACCTTAAAAGACAACGCAGGTACAGAAGCCATCAACGCTGATGGATTGATGCAACGTGCTATCAAAACCGTAAAAGAGGCGTGCCCCGACATGCTTGTAATGACCGATGTGGCTTTAGATCCGTATTCTAGTTACGGCCATGATGGGATTGTGGGTAATGGTGAGATTCTCAATGATGCTACCAATGCAGCCCTCGCAAAAATGGGATTATCACATGCACAAGCAGGTGCCGATATTCTAGCCCCAAGTGATATGATGGATGGTCGTATTTATGAAATGCGTACCGTATTGGAAGAAGAAGGGTTTCATCATACAGGGATTATGAGTTATAGCGCCAAATATGCATCTGCATTTTATGGACCTTTTAGAGATGCACTTGACAGTGCACCTGCTGATATACAGAATGTCCCAAAAGACAAAAAGACCTATCAAATGGATTTTGCAAACCGAGATGAAGCAGTGAAAGAAACCCTCATGGACATTGAAGAAGGTGCTGACATTGTGATGGTCAAACCAGGGCTTTGCTACTTAGATATTGTACGCGATATCAGAGATGCGGTAGATGTTCCTGTAGCGGTCTATCAAGTAAGTGGCGAATATGCCATGTTAAAAGCAGCAGCTGCCAATGGATGGTTAGACCACGATGCCGTGATGCTAGAACAGATTACTGCCATCAAACGTGCCGGAGCACATATGATCGCCAGCTATTTTGCGAAGGATGTCGTGAACTTATTAGGGTAATATGAAAGATAATACCGTACTCATATATACGGTTACACTTATAGGAATAGCGTTATTGAGTTATATCCTATGGAATCTTGATTACTCAGAACAAGCTAGTGAAGAATCCATTGTCGAAAACCAACTGTTCTGCGGGACTATCTCATTGTACCCAACCCCTGAAACTGAATTAGAAGAAGAAGGAAAGATCCTATTTAAATCAAATTGTGCTGCTTGTCATAAAATCTATAAGAGAGTAGCAGGTCCTGCGCTATATGAATCAATGAACAAATTTCATTCAGACTCTATATTCCATGCGTTTATAAAAGGACAAAAAGTTCTAGATAGTCTTGAACACAATGCTTCTACAAGAGCAAATCCATTTCCTCATTTAAGTTATAAAGAAGCCCGTGCTTTAAAAGCATATATTCAAATACATAATTAAAAAAGCCACTCGTTTGAGTGGCTTTTCAGTATTTATAACAGTAATTGCTTACTTATTGTTCGCATATTTTGCGCTCACCACTTTCCAGTTAATGACATTAAAAAATGCATTGATGTAATCTGGACGTCTGTTTTGGTAGTTTAAGTAATAGGCGTGCTCCCAAACATCAAGACCTAAGATGGGTGTTCCTCCACATCCTACCCCTGGCATTAAGCTGTTATCTTGGTTAGGCGTTGAGCATACTTCTACTTTTCCTCCTTCATGCACACATAACCATGCCCATCCAGATCCAAATTGTGTCGCTGCTGCTTTTGAAAATGCATCTTTAAAAGACTCAAAATTTCCGTAGGCTGCATTGATCGCATCTGCTAACTCTCCCGTAGGCTCTCCTCCACCGTCTGGTGACATCACTTCCCAGAATAAACGGTGATTATAAAAACCACCTCCGTTATTACGAACACCTCCGTTTGACATATCAAGATTTGTCAATATATTTTCTATGGTCTTTCCTGCCAAGTCTGTTCCTTCTACTGCTGCATTAAGCTTAGAAGTATATCCATTATGATGTTTACTATGGTGTATTTCCATAGTGCGTGCGTCTATATGTGGCTCTAATGCATCGTATGCATAGCTCAATTTTGGTAACTCAAATGACATATCTGTATAATTTTAAGTGAATAAATCGATTGTACACAAAGTTACGTAATCCTATGAGCAATTAAAATTCTTTGTATCCATAAAATTTATATTGCAGTATAGAGAGGATTGATACCACACAAACCAATAGCTTAGCTGTGATTCTTGTCTTTTTTGAAAAAACTACTTTTTTAAAAGCAACCTTTTTGATGTACATACGTCTAATAGGTATGTAACAGTGCTGGTTTTAGTCACATTCTTACATTTTTAAGTTGGTTAGTTAGGTTTAGTTAGAAAAGCTACTCGGTCTCGAGTAGCTTTTTTATATTTAGACGATGGTATCTTCACACAGTTTAACGGTATTAAATGCTTCGGCGGGATCAGGAAAGACGTATAGTCTTGTCAAGGCGTATATCACGACCTTACTCACAAGTGAAAACCCTAAAAAATACCGACAGCTTCTTGCGATTACCTTTACGAATAAGGCGGTTCAAGAAATGAAAGAGCGTATTATAGAATCCTTAACGGCCTTTAGCAGGTATAATGCTTCTGAAGACACCATTCCTGATATGCTCGCTACGATAGCAACCGAAACAGGGGAATCTCCAACAGCTCTTGCTAAGAAAGCAACTCAAATTCTGCATTCGATTTTACATAATTATGCCGCTTTTGATGTGGTTACGATTGATACCCTCACGCATCGGATTCTCAGAACATTTTCTAAAGATTTAGAGATTTCAGGAAATTTTGAAGTCTCTTTAGACAGCAAAACACTACAAGCAAGAGCTGTAGATGCACTGATAGATAGTGCCGGTCAAGATAAACGGATCACAGATATTTTGGTCGAATTTGCGCTTCAAAAGGCAGATGATGATAAAAGCTGGGATATTACCCGGGATCTTCAGGAGATTGCAAAATTGCTTTCCAGCGAAAATGATGCATCCTACGTCACCCAACTAACCTCTAAAACCCTTGATGATTTTGACGCGTTACGAAAGGTATTGAGTCAGCTTGAAATTTCGCTTAAAGCGAACATAAAAAAAAGCGCCACCACACATTTAGAATTGATCCATAGTTTGGGATTGGATGAAAAAAGTTTTAACAGAGGTTCTTTTTATAAGCACCTTATAAGATTAACAGCAACGCCATTAAAAATAGATTATCATGGCACTAAATGGATACAGGATATAGATAATCATTCATTTTACACAAAAGGTCAGAAACAACCCATAAAAGATGATATAGATAGTATACGCGACTCGCTTATTGCCTGTTTTAATGAAACCAAAGATGGGTATTTCAAGTTGCAACTCATTTTAGAGTTTTCAAAAAAAGTAGTGCCTCTTTCTGTGTTGCAATTGATCAACAAAGAGCTTCAGAAAATTAAAGAAGATGAGAATATTTTGCTCATTTCAGATTTTAATGCGCTTATTTATAAATCCCTGAGGGAGCAACCTGCGGCTTTCATCTATGAGCGATTGGGAGAGCGCTACACCAATTATTTTATTGATGAGTTTCAAGATACCTCGGTGGTGCAGTGGCATAATTTGGTTCCGTTGGTAGAGAATGCGATTGCGACAGATACGTTGGATACCGTAAAAAACAGTTTGCTCTTGGTGGGCGATCCCAAACAGGCTATTTACCGATGGCGAGGTGGAAAAGCAGAGCAGTTTATAGACCTCGCAAACGACATACATCCTTTTTCCATTCCTAAAGCGGCTATACAACAACTAGGCACCAACTACCGAAGTTATTCTCAAATCATCGATTTCAATAATAACTTCTTTACCTATATCGCTTCCTTTTTTAAGGACCCCACGTACACCTCTATTTATCAAACGGACAATAACCAAGGCGTAAATCACAGGGAAGGTGGATTTGTTTCTATACAATTTGTAGAAGACCAAAAAGGGGTAGATATTAATGAACTATACACAGAAGAAGTGTTGAAAATCATCAATGAGGTGGTTGCACAAGGCTTTCTCAAAAGTGATATTTGTATCCTCACTCGAAACAATAAACACGGTTCTCGTATTGCCCAGTATCTCGCGGCAAATGAGGTAAAAGTCGTTTCTTCAGATAGCCTTTTGCTTAAAAGTTCGCCAGTGGTGGGGTTTGTGCACGCTATTCTAGCCTTGCAATTACAACCCAATACGCCTCAAATCACCTTAAAAATTCTTTCATTTCTCGCCAATAGGTTTAATATTGAAGATGTGCATGCCTTTTATGACCAGTGGGCAAAAGCACCAACAGTCGATTTTATAAAAGGACTTGAGGAG
>CAYGQJ010000082.1:0-20929 GCA_964351845.1 uncultured Flavobacteriaceae bacterium
CAACTCCTCAACTCCTCAACTCCTCAACTCCTCAACTCCTCAACTCCTCAACTCATCAACCCCTCAACTCAAAACAACTTTTAAACTTTTTAAGAATCCGCATTTGTAATTTGTCCTGTATGGCTGTATCTTCATCATTTAGAATAAAACATCATGGAATTCTTTGATTCATTATCCAATACGTCGCAAATATTTGTTGTCTTTATAGGGCTTGCGATCTTATTTTTGCTTGTTTTTGCTAATAACAAACGTAACAAAGACAAACTCTACCACCGAAAGCGACGTAATTTCAAAGATAATTATCAAGCAAAAAGAAAAGAAAAAACCGAATAATTATGGGTTGGCTAGCCGTTTTGATAGGGGTTTTCTTTTTGATTAGAACTATTCGTAAGGCAAAAAAGAAAATTCAAAAACTTTCGGGCAAGCCAGAAAATGATATACATACGACCATTAACCTAAGGTGTTACGATATACACCTTTCTATAAAAAAAGCCGACTGCGAGATATGATACTCGCCTTCGCGAACATTCATGAAAATATATACCAAAACAGGAGATAAAGGAACCACAGCCCTTTTTGGGGGCACCCGCGTACCCAAACATCATATACGCATTGACAGCTACGGGACCGTAGATGAACTAAATTCTCACATAGGATTGATACGGGATCAAGATATCGATCCAAGAAGTAAAGAAATTTTAGTCCATATTCAAGATAAGCTGTTTACCGTAGGCGCTGTTCTAGCAACAGACCCTGATAAAATGACGCTTAAAAACGGAAAAGATAGACTTAACATACCCCGAGTCAATGAAGAAGACATTGAGCTACTCGAAACTGAAATGGATCATATGAATGACCACTTACCCCCTATGACGCATTTTGTGTTACCAGGTGGGCACACCACAGTGTCATATTGTCACATTGCCCGCTGTGTATGTCGAAGGGCAGAGCGGTTAGCCACAGCACTCTACGATATTTCTCCTTTTGATGAACATACATTAAAGTACCTTAACCGACTTTCTGACTACCTTTTTGTGCTGGCACGGAAGTTGTCCAAAGATTTACAAGCAGCCGAGATCAAATGGATCCCGAAAAAATTAGAATAAAAATACCACTGCTATTTATCACGCAAAACAGTACTCACAGTGACATAAACATGAGTAATTGATAGGCCACTGATACATACGTTCTTAAATTTATTTTGAAATAATCGACAATTCACTTGGTTTTCTGCTCAGAAAAATTATTTTTGCACAAAATTTAAAAACATATTTGCTATGTACTGGACATTAGAACTAGCTTCTTACTTAAGTGATGCACCTTGGCCGGCAACTAAAGATGAGTTGATCGATTATGCGATACGAACTGGAGCGCCTTTAGAAGTAGTTGAAAACCTACAAGCCATCGAAGACGAAGGCGAATCTTATGATTCTATCGAAGAGATTTGGCCAGATTACCCTTCTGATGAAGATTATCTCTGGAACGAAGATGAATATTAATAAAACATTACGTTAAAACACTATAAAAAGTCTCGCTCAGAGGCTTTTTTTTTGAGTAAATTTGATGTTTATAAATTACACACAACAACACCATATATTATGGGATTATTAGACAAAGTATTAAAAGTTTTTGTAGGTGATAAGTCAAAACAAGATGTTGGCGTTATTACACCTATTGTAGATAAAATTAAATCGTATGAGAAAGAATTTGAAGCGATTTCATTAGATGAGTTACGAGGAAAAACGTTAGAATTCAAAAAACGACTCGCAGACGCCTTACAAGATGTAAATGATCGCGTTGCAGCGCTACAAACAGAAGCAGAAAACACAGAAGATATAGATCAGCGTGAAGAGGTCTATGCTAAAATAGATGCTTTAAAAGATGAGTCCTATGAAGTATCAGAAAAAGCATTAACCGAGATGCTCCCTGAAGCATTTGCAGTTGTAAAAGAAACGGCAAAACGTTTTACACACAATACCTCATTAGAAGTTACCGCATCAGAATACGATAGACTCCTTAGTGGAACCAAAGACTACGTTACCCTAGAAGGAGACAAAGCGATCTGGGCAAATAGCTGGGATGCTGCTGGAAAAGAAGTTACTTGGGATATGATCCATTATGACGTACAGCTCATCGGTGGTGTTGCTATGCATCAAGGGAAAATTGCTGAGATGCAAACAGGAGAAGGTAAAACACTTGTAGCTACCTTACCTGTCTACCTCAACGCACTTACCGGTAATGGTGTTCACTTAGTGACCGTAAATGACTACCTAGCAAAACGTGATAGCGCTTGGATGGCGCCTTTATTTCAATTTCACGGCCTAACCATAGATTGTATTGATTACCACAGACCTAATAGCCCAGAGCGTCGTGCAGCCTACGCCGCAGATATCACCTACGGTACTAATAACGAATTTGGTTTTGATTACCTGCGTGATAATATGTCTCACGCTCCTGACGATCTTGTACAACGTCCCCACAACTACGCTATTGTAGATGAAGTAGATTCTGTATTGGTGGATGATGCCCGTACACCTCTTATTATTTCTGGACCCGTTCCTAAAGGAGATGTACATGAGTTTAATGCCCTAAAACCTCAAATAGAAAAATTAGTTTCGATACAACGCCAACAACTTGTAGGCACCCTTGCTGAAGCAAAAAAATTAATTGCTGCAGGAGATACCAAAGAAGGAGGCATCCAATTACTTCGCGTATATCGCGGACTCCCAAAAAACAAAGCGCTTATCAAATATCTAAGTGAAGAAGGCATACGTCAATTACTACAAAAGACGGAAAACTTCTACATGCAAGATAACAACCGTGAAATGCCAAAAATTGATGAAGAGTTATACTTCACTATTGATGAGAAGAACAACCAAATCGAATTGGCAGATCGTGGAATAGAATTTTTATCCGGAGAAGATGATCCTAACTTCTTTGTCATGCCAGAAATGGGAATGGAAATTGCCAAAATTGAAGACAAAGGCCTTAGCACTGAGGAAGAAGCAGAAGAAAAAGAAGAACTCTTCCGTGAATTTAGTGTAAAATCTGAGCGTATCCACACCATGAATCAGTTATTAAAAGCCTACACGCTTTTTGAAAAAGATACTGAATATGTCGTGATGGAAAACAAAGTAATGATCGTCGATGAGCAAACAGGGCGTATCATGGACGGACGTCGTTACAGTGACGGTCTTCACCAAGCCATCGAAGCTAAAGAAAACGTAAAAATTGAAGACGCTACGCAAACCTTTGCTACCGTTACATTACAAAACTTCTTCCGTATGTATCGCAAACTATCTGGTATGACAGGTACTGCGGTGACTGAAGCAGGAGAATTATGGGAAATCTACAAACTTGATGTAGTAGAAATCCCAACCAACAGACCTATTGCGCGTAAAGATAGAGACGATCTCGTTTATAAAACAAAACGTGAAAAATACAACGCTGTTATCGATGAAGTAACAAAGCTTTCTAATGAAGGAAGACCTGTTCTTATCGGAACCACCTCTGTTGAAATTTCTGAATTATTAAGTCGTATGTTGACCATACGTAAAGTACCACACAACGTACTGAACGCAAAACTGCATAAAAAAGAAGCAGACATTGTTGCCGAAGCTGGAAATGCAGGAATTGTCACCATTGCGACCAACATGGCAGGACGTGGTACAGATATTAAACTCTCTGACGAGGTAAAAGCCGCAGGAGGTCTTGCCATTGTAGGAACAGAACGTCATGACTCGCGTCGTGTAGACAGACAGCTACGTGGTCGTTCAGGACGTCAAGGAGATCCAGGAAGTTCGCAGTTTTATGTATCCTTAGAAGATAACTTAATGCGCCTCTTCGGAAGTGAACGTATCGCAAAAATGATGGACCGTATGGGTCTTAAAGAAGGCGAAGTGATCCAACACGGGATGATTTCAAAATCAATAGAGCGTGCACAGAAAAAGGTTGAAGAAAATAACTTTGGAGTACGTAAGCGATTACTAGAATATGATGATGTGATGAATGCGCAACGTGAGGTTGTTTACAAACGTCGTCGTCATGCACTATTTGGAGAACGTCTACGCGTTGATCTTGCCAATATGATCTATGACACCTCTGAGGTGATTGTAGAATCTAACAAGCAAGCACAAGACTTCAAAAACTTTGAGTTTGAACTCATACGCTACTTCTCTATGGGTAGCCCCGTATCTGAATCCGATTTTTCTAGCCTTTCGGCGAAAGACATTACAGACAAAGTATACCATGCTGCCTTTGATCATTACAAAGATAAAATGACCCGCAACGCAGACCTTGCACTCCCTATCATAAAAAGAGTGTATGAAGATCCTGCTAGTAACTTTGAGCGCATTGTTGTTCCTTTTACAGATGGCACCAAAGAACTTAGAGTGGTGACCAACCTGAAGGAAGCCTACGAATCTGAAGGAAAACAACTCGTTACTGATTTTGAGAAAAATATCACACTTGCCATTATTGACGATGCTTGGAAAACGCATTTACGTAAAATGGATGAGTTAAAGCAAAGTGTACAATTGGCCGTTCACGAGCAAAAAGATCCGCTATTAATCTATAAATTTGAAGCCTTTGAACTCTTCAAAAGAATGATTGAAAAAGTGAATAAAGAAGTGATTTCCTTCCTATTTAAAGGAGAAATCCCTCAAGGAAACCAGCAACAAGTCGCTGATGCTGGGCAAGTACGTCGTCCTAAACAAGAATTAGAAACGTCTAAAGAAGAAATTCCAAATATGGATGAGCGTTCTGCACAAGCCAGAGCCGCAGGAAATACACAACCTAAACAACAAGTCACAGAAACGATTACACGTGATCGTCCAAAAATAGGACGTAATGAACGTGTCACTATCAAAAATGTGATGACAGGTGAAAATAAAGAAGTGAAATACAAACAAGCAGAACCCTTAATTGCCAACGGACAATGGGTGATTATTGAAGAGTAATATTCATAAAAACAAAATGTATGAAAGAGGCTGTTGTAAAAACAGCCTCTTTTTTTTGGAACACACACAGCTCATTGGATGTAGTCAATAAGAAATAGCGTAACACGCTATTTTGCGCCTTCGTAGGAATAACTCTTTTAATTCCCTCGAAGGAGGGAATCTTATTCTTCGTATCTTAATCATCCTTTCATAAACTCCTCAACTCCTCAACTCCTCAACTCCTCAACTCCTCAACTCCTCAACTCCTCAACTCAATAAATAATACCAACAATATGTTTCAATAGCACGCTAAAATTTGTAATTTAACAGGCTATGAGTACGCACGACAACATCAGCATCCAGAATTACAGTAACGGCACCTACAAAGACCCTGTATCTGGAGATTGGATAGACAATTACGAGCCAGCTTCGGGCAAGATCTACGGGAAAATTGCAAACAGCAATGTACAAGATATTCAGGAAGCGGTCACTTTCGCGAAAGCGGCATTTACCACATGGTCCACCACCACGATTGATGAACGAAGTCGGATTCTTTTAAAGATTGCAGAAGGCATAGAAAATAGACTTCAAGAACTCGCCGAAGCAGAGAGCCGCGATAATGGAAAACCAGTAAGTCTTGCCAAAAGTGTAGATATCCCTAGAGCAGCATCCAATTTTCGATTTTTTGGGCATGCTATTACACAATTTGCCTCCGAAAGTCATGAAAGCGTAGGACTACAAGCCATCAATTTTACCCTTCGTAAACCCATTGGCGTTGTAGGTTGCATCAGCCCTTGGAACTTGCCTTTATACTTATTTACTTGGAAAATTGCGCCTGCGATTGCTGCGGGAAATTGTGTGATTGCAAAACCCTCTGAAGTCACACCAATGACTGCTTTTCTTTTAGGAGAAATCTGTACCGAAGCGGGGTTACCACCTGGTGTTTTAAACATCATGCATGGGCTAGGAACGACGACAGGGCAAGCGATTTTGGAACACCCAGGCATCAAAGCCATTAGCTTTACAGGAGGCACCAAAACAGGAGAACACATCGCGCGTACCTGTGCACCCAAGTTTAAAAAATTATCCCTAGAACTGGGAGGAAAAAACCCAAATATCATTTTCGCCGACTGTGATTATGACCGTATGTTAGACACGACGTTACGTTCTTCTTTTGCCAATCAAGGGCAAATTTGTCTGTGTGGGAGTCGGATTTTTGTGGAGCGTCCATTGTATGAAAAATTCAAAAAAGATTTTGTCGCACGCGTTAAAGAGTTAGTTGTTGCGCATCCCGCTTCCGCGAAAGCGAACTTAGGGGCATTAGTCTCCAAATCACATCTAGAAAAAGTACAATCCTACATCGCACAAGCCCCCGAAGAAGGAGGCACTGTCCTCTGTGGAGGAAATCAAGTCACTGTAGAAGGCTATGAGGATGGATATTATCTAGAACCTACAGTCATTGAAGTACAAAGTAACCATTGTAAACTGAATCAAGAAGAAATCTTCGGTCCCGTAGTCACGATTATGCCTTTTGACACCGAAGAAGACGTCCTCGGATATGCCAATGATGTTACCTACGGACTCTCTGCGACGCTATGGACAAGAGATATAGACCGAACCATGCGGATGAGCAACACAATTCAAGCAGGAATTGTTTGGGTAAATACGTGGATGATGCGTGATTTACGAACCCCTTTTGGTGGCGTCAAAGCCAGTGGCGTAGGTCGCGAAGGTGGTTTTGAAGCCCTACGATTTTTTACAGAAGCCAAAAATGTGTGTATCAAGTATCAGTAACGTAATAGAACAATAATACCGTAAAAGAGCACACTATTGATAGTATGTGTTAAAAGCGTATGATTTAATTTTCTGTAAGTATTAAAAATTGTCTTTTGTTTTTAGAAAAATTTGCCATTATGAATTGGTCATAATCATAACTCCCACGTGCCGGACTAAAAAAATCTTTTTTACCATCATTCTCTTTTATAAGCTCATAGGTTTCTTCTCCTGTCTCATCATAAATGATATCATATAATGCTGATTTTTCAAACCAACTTTTCTTGACCTGTTTTCTGTCATTAGATTTTTCAGTAATGTTTTTTCCAGTATTTAAAAGAATATGAAGTTTTCCATTAAGATCAAACGCATTGTATGAATGGGTACTCGCACTTTTTAAGATATTACGTGCCCATAATAAATTACCTTCAGAATCAACCTTAGCTGCCAAAATATTATCATAATGAGTATATGTTTGCGTTGTAAATCCTCCATTAGCATTAGCAAACGTGTGTGTGGTTATATAAAATTGTTCGGCTGTAAGATATCCATTGCCATCCTTGTCAACTAAAGAATAATCTAAATAGTATTGACCAAATTCTTTTTCTTTCTTCTTTTTACGTTCTGCTTTTTTCTTTCCGTAGATATCATCATACACTATTTCTGGAAACTCAGATGTTTTTAAATTCATATCCTGAATATCTGTTGCATTAAAAACATAAGAAATAACGCCTTTCATACTATAAGAACTCTTCTCAGAATAAAATCCTAATAAACGTAATTGATCATTATTTTGGGCAAATCGTAATTCTTGTATAAAATAATCTGCTAACTGGATTTCTTTTTTAGAATTTGATAATTCGCTTATTTTATGAATCTCATATTCATAATTTGCTTTTCCCTTTACTTTTTCTTTATCTCCTTTAATGTAGGCTTTTCCTGCTATAATTACTTCGGCATTATCAGTAACTATAAAATCATCTGGCGAATAGTAAGTCTTCGCTTCATTAAAATATTCATTAGTAAAGATTTCGTCAAGATTTATATCATATACGTGTATTGAAGAACTACTTGTTTTTTTTGAGTATACACTGTTTGTAAATGCAAGGTACTCTCCATTAGGCGACACTCTAAACTGTTGTTCTTGACCTCTTGGTGAAGAAAGTGTAAATCCTCCTAAATAAAAACCCCTTTTTCGCTCTTTATCTACTTTAAATAATAATTTTTTAGTTACTTTTTTAGATATTGGATTAAACGTCCTACAATAAATCCCTTCTGTTTTTTTATCAATTTTATTAGTTGTAAAAACTCGGAGTAAATCCCTAGTAAGAACACTTCCTATAAAATCTTCTTTCTTTTCTTTCTCTAATTCTACGTTAGCTATAAGTGTATGAGCATCATCAAACATACTAATCACAAAATCTTTCTTTATTGCCCTTACAAGTATCGTATTTTCACTATCAACTTGATGAACATTAAGCAAGGTACTTCCAGATTTAATATCTTTAAATGGCTGTGTTGTTTCTACATTAAAATGAGTACTCTGACTATATACGGCTTGAAAAATAAGTATAAAAAAAAGAGTTGTAATTTTCAATTTCATAGCATGATGTTAAGGTTGCTAAAATATAGTTTTATTTCAATTAAAGATTCATATACCTTTACATTTATAAAATGTAGTGTACTCTTTTAGTATACAAACCTTATTATACTGTTATATATGAACTTACATCTTACTCATAAAAATGCTTTAGTCTGCGGAAGTACCGCTGGTATTGGCAAAGCTACTGCTATTGCTCTCGCGCAAGAAGGTGCACACGTGACACTCATTGCTCGTAATGAAGACAAACTAAAACAGGTACTCACAGAGCTTCCTAATGACGGTTCTCAAACACATACCTACGTAGTGGCCGATTTTACACAACCATTGCAGGTGGCACAAGCGGTTTCAGCAACTAAAAAGCAGTTTCATATTTTAATCAATAATACAGGAGGACCTCCAGGGGGTGCTATTATAGATGCCGAAGTGACCGCTTTCGCGAAAGCGTTTACACAACATCTACAATCCAATCATCTCCTCGTACAAACAGTGGTACCTGGGATGAAATCACTCGGCTATGGTCGAATTATTAACGTGATTTCTACCTCTGTAAAACAACCGCTTGACGGACTCGGCGTAAGTAATACCATACGAGGTGCCGTTGCCAATTGGAGTAAGACACTCGCTAATGAGCTTGGGTCTTTTGGCATTACTGTTAACAATGTGCTCCCGGGCGCTACGGCTACAGGAAGACTTTCTGAAATTATAGAAAATAAAGCGAAGAAAACAGGTAAGTCCATAGATGATATTGCCACAGCCATGCAAAACGCATCACCTGCAAAACGCTTTGCACAGCCCGAAGAAGTGGCCAGTGCTATTACATTTTTAGCAAGTGAAAAAGCAAGCTTCATCAATGGCATTAATGTGCCTGTAGACGGAGGTCGTACAAAATCATTATAAAGATTGGGGTTATTTAAAAAGAAATACAAACCTGTTTTTGTCACCACAAAAAGCGCTTTTAAGATTACCTTAATTGTCATTGCACTCACTATTAGCATAGTGTGGTTACAGGGATTACATCTAGAGCGATCTATACTGCGCAACTCGTTTCTCTCGACCGCTATCCTCTCTGGATTTTTATTTGTTTTTATGAGTGTAGGACTTTACAGAGGGTTTAAATTAAAGGATGATCTGGGTAAAATAACCGATACTTTTAACCCTTCACCCGACCTTCTAAGTGGCTGGAGTCCTGACTCCCCTTGGGATCTTAGCATAGACGATGGTATTGGAGGCATTATAGCGTCTTTAATCATTTGGATACTGGTTACGTTTGCTCTAGCCGTACTCTTATTTTTATTTGGGAATTTTATTTGGTTCTCTATTTTACTGTTGCTTGCCATACTTTATTGGATATTTTTTAGAGGGCTTAGGCTTGTCTTTAAAAAATCACCATTGTGTCAAGGAGATTTCATATTGAGTATCAAGTATGCATTTATGTACACTAGTCTCTCTACGCTATGGCTGGTCGTGGTGCTTTTTGTCGTAGAACACCAAAACTATAGCCTCGTTGCTTTAGGTTCACTTTTTCAATAGTGCATCCTGACATTACATTTTGTATTTTTATACACTAACTAACATCCTTGTTGCTATCGCAGCTATTCTATATGAAAAAACTACGTATTAACGGACATTCGCATTTACTTCCTTATCCAGAAGAGATTCCTCAGTTTATGAAAGACAAAGGGATTTTTTGGGTAGATAAAGACCGGAAGTTTATGTTGCAAAAAAACTGGAGTCGTCCAGTGACAGATTCTAGTTTCTTTTTAGATGAGAAGTTAGCGTGGATGGAGCATAATAAGATCGATCATGCAGTGGTACTGAATCTCTCTCAACTCTACGGAAATGGCTTACGCTTAGAAGAAATGAAGCAGGCACTGCGGTTTCAAAATGATTTTAATGCACGGGTACAAAAAGAACACCCTTCTAAATTCACCACTGGATTTGTAGTGCATCCTGGATTTGTGAGAGGTGCTTTGTGGGAAATGGAACGTTGCGTAGAAGTTCTTGGCATGGATTTACTCTGCCTTCCTACACATTATATGGATACGATTGGAACCTGGCGATGTATTTTTGATGAGGAAAATGAACCTATTTTTGAACTCGCTAGTAAATACAACCTCGCAGTAGAAGTACATCCGTATGATGGAGAAAAGTTTATCAAATTAGAGAATACCAACTGGCGTTTTCATTTAATATGGATGCTTGCACAATGTGCTGATGCCTATCACTTTTTAACCCTAAATGGGTATGCCGATAAATACCCAGGAATGCGTGTTTGTTTTGCGCATGGTGGGCAATTAGCACAAATAAATCTCGGAAGACGTATCCAAGGGTTTGATGGTAGACCCGATCTTTTTGAAGGAAAAACACACCCTAGAAAATCGGTGGGGCATCCTAATATCTTTTTTGACACGCTTGTACATGATACGAATTCTTTAAAATTAGTGATCGAAAATCAAGGGAGTAAACAAGTCATTATGGGGCTTGATGATCCCTATCCACTCGGGGAGATGGAAAGTGATTCGCAGAGTAGTTATCCTGGAAAAATACTAGATCTTGCCTTAGAAAGAAAAATCATAAATGCTACAGAATATGATCAGATATGGGATGATAATGTTGTGCAGTGGTTATATGGAGATGATGACACGAAGAAAGAAGCATTTAAGAAAAGGATTATGGGGAAGTAAGTCGCTTACCTAAAGATAAGAGAACATATAGGATAGATTCTCATGAGGGTCTAAGAACTAAAAAAAGATAAGGTGGATGAGAATTCCGCTTTCGCGAAAATTGAATATATGCACTTCCTACCTGAAAATATAGACGAATATGTCGTGGCACACTCTGCCCAAGAACCAGCATACTTGAATAATCTCACGCGCGAGACCTACCAAAAAGTACTACAACCTCGTATGCTTTCGGGACCCTACCAAGGACGCGTATTAAGTATGATTTCAAAATTGATCAATCCCAAAACGATTCTTGAAATTGGAACATTTACAGGCTATAGTGCACTATGTCTTGCTGAAGGATTACAAAAAGAAGGCATCTTACACACTATCGATATTAAAGAAGAACTTGTCGACTTTCAAAGAAAACACTTTGACACCTCTCCTTATGGCAAACACATCAAGCAACACCTAGGGCAAGCGCTTGACATTATCCCAACGTTGGATGTCTCTTTTGATTTGGTTTTTATCGATGCCGATAAAGGGAATTACATCAAGTACTTCAACATTATTATAGATAAAATGAATCCTGGAGGCGTGATCCTTTCTGACAATGTACTTTGGAGCGGAAAAGTGGTTGAACCCCTACAAGAAAAGGATACGGACACAAAGGTTCTCTTAGAATATAATAAGTTACTCAACGAAGACCCTCGCCTTGAAACTGTCTTGTTACCCATAAGAGACGGACTCACTGTGAGTCGAGTCATTTAATGAATTAAAGACTGCATAAAAGCCCCAAAACAAACTAATTGTCACCCTGAGCCTGTCGAAGGGCTACTGATAATCAAAAAGATTAAAACTCCGACAAGTTTCTTTAGACAAACTAAAAAGGCTTCATATTACATGAAGCCTTTTTACTGTGTATATCATTTGATGTGTTCTATTGAACAGCTTGATTTGCATCAATATTCCCGTATCCGAAAGCGTTGCTTTTATTTGGATATAAATCTGATGATTGTCGCATTCTAGCAAGCACTTGGTTTCTGCTCCAGTTAGGGTATTTTGCCCAAACCAAGGCAGCAATCCCAGCTGTAGTTGCTGTGGCTACAGAAGATCCACCTACATAATCGTTATCACCTCCATAAAAACCAAGAACAGCACTTGTCCTATCGTTATTATTATCACGCTCCATAATGATCGTAAATTCAATTTGAGGACCACTATGACACGTATCACACCTTTTATAGTTACTCGCATCCGTTACCCCCGTTACGGCTATAGCCTCAGGCATACTCGCCGGGAAAATCACTGGATACGCATTGGTTATTGTCGTTGATGTACCTCCTGCTGCAAAGATCAGTTTCCCTTTACTGTGTGCATAACGCACGGCATCTCTCACATTTCCTATGGTCCATAAATATCCTATAGACATCGAAATTATTTTCACATCACTTCGATCTCCTAATGCTCGTAATGCATTTGAAACTCCTTTACGTTCGTGATAATCATTCAATAAAACATCTGCAGTTCCTCTGTAGGAAACTAAATTTGCATCGTAAGCAACGCCCACCGGTCTGTTATCATTATTACGAGGTGCCGCAGCTGTAGCTGTCATACTGGTACCATGACCACATCTGTCATTTGGACCATCTAAATTGTTAGACCACCACCAATTTGAGTCTATATACGTTCCATATTTTTCTACGGTGCGACTGTCTATAGACATACCGTCTCCGAAGTTTCCATTTAATAGCGGCTGATTGGGTGATATTCCTGTATCAATCACACCTATGGTGACGCCAGCACCAGTACTTTGACCCCATGCTTGTGTAATATTATGGTTATCAAAAGTCCACGACACCAGAGAACCTGGAGTAATAGTACGGTAATCATTTGTATTTAAACTCGCACCTGACATATCACAACCGCTAGATGAGCGCGTTTGTCCAGAAACAGACGTATCTGTTTTTGACACAAAATAGGAATATCCGTTAGGTTCTAAATACCTTATCGAAGAGATAGCTTTTAAACTTTTAATAGATGCTAATGTCGTTACATGAATATCAACGACATTAAGAACATCATCACTTACGTATTTGAGTTCATTTTTAGTCTGCTGTTCAGAAGCTGCTATGGTTGTTAATATATCATTTTGTATTGCCTCTAAGCGATTGTCTTTAACTTCTCTAAAACTCTCTCCTTTCTCGCCATATCCTACGGTGATCATTTCACCTCCGTGAACGGCAGCACTCCAAAGAACATTATCTGGAACGTCATCCCAAGAAAAGGTTCCTTTCTCAAAAAGTGATGTATCAATGATCGCGTTAATCTGTTCTATGGTTAAAAAAGCATCCGACTCTTGTGTTTCCAGAACTACATTTTCTTCTTGGATAGAAGAAAGTTGATCTTCATCGCGTGTACAAGATGTAAAAAAAAGCAGGGATGCGCCTGCAATAATGGCTAGTGTTTTTTTCATGGGGTTTTATTAAATAGTTATATGCCAATATACTAAAAATTCACAACCACTATGCGTGCATAGTATTAATTTATTAAAATAAATGCCAATTAATTATCAACTACACATAAATAAGCATTTTTAATTACGAATAGCGCTAAATAACCTCTAAAAGCTTCATATCTGAAATTCTCAAAAAAAGTGAAGTATGATACTTGTTTTGCTTACTAAATTTATAGAATAGCGCGAAGAAGTTTTCTTGAAATAACAGCTAATAAAATCCCGATGATAGCACCCACCAACAAATCACTTGGATAATGTACCCCTACAAAGATTCTACTTAAGGCAAAAAGAAACGGCCATATCAAAATAAGCCAAATCCACTTGGTATGTGGTTTTAAAATAAGAATTACAAAAACAGACACGGCAAATGAAACTGCTGAATGCCCTGAAAAAAAGCTAAAATCAGGGTTGTCTTGAAGCACTTTTACAAGACCGTAAAACTCAGGTTCATTACTGGGTCTAATTCTAGCAACACTATTTTTAACGAGACTTGTGATTCCGAGGGTACTCCCCATTAAAATCAATGTGGAGAGTGTGGCGAGTAGCGCTTTTTTTCGCGGAAGCTTTTTCCAAAATAAGAAAAAGAAGAGTATATAGAGTGGAATCCAATGTTCTATTTTGGTTACAAATAACCAGAAATGATCCCAATTCCCTGTACTAAGTTGATTAAGATATAAAAACAGCTGCTTGTCCCAATCAAGAATTTGATTCATTAAAACTGACGTTTAATAGGTCCCGTGATATCATTAATATCTTCTTTTGCCTTATCTATTTCCTTCTTAATGTCTTTGGTGACCTCAAGGTCAAGATCGATGCCTTGTTTTTCTGCGCTTTTAGTGATCTCAGATTTGATATCATTTGTAGCATCTTTTAGCGTACGCATTCCTTTACCTAAACCTCTTGCGATTTCAGGTACTTTATCTGCACCAAAAACCATAATCACTATAAAAATAATGAAGGCAATCTCAGTACCGCTTATAAATAATGGAAGTGTAACCATATCACAAAGATAATAATTGTTATGAGTTGTTCCTTACATTTTACAGGCTGTTTTTATCTTAAAAAAAAGCGCCAACAGTATCGTTGGCGCTTTTTGCTATAAAACTTTAAAATATAAGAAGACTTATCCTTTTACATTTTCTTTGAATTTTTCGAATTTACCTAATTTCTTAGCTCTAGGCCAGCTATTATTATCAGTATCAATATCTGCAGTCTCAAGGTCTGGATCTACAGTTACTTTTACGATTTCCTTATCTGTTGCAATAGCTTTACTTACTTCACTATCATTTTTACGCCAGATTTGAGCAGGGTAGGTTACTTTTTCTTTCGTCCCATCTGCATATTCATACTCTACAATGATAGGCATTGGAATTCCTCCTGGCTTTTCAAAGACTATTTTATATAGATGCTTAGGCTCTTTAATTTTAGCACGCTCATCTGGTGTAAAGTTATCCATAAGATATTCTTTAAGTGTCGCTGAGTTTTCCAGCATCGACTTTCCTTTCATTGCTGGGTCAAAATCTTCACTATCTTCATCTACAACATAGACCGCTTGTACTGTACTTGGGTCTGTTACTCCAAAACGTGCTAAACGCTCTCTCCCTTCTTTTGTCACCTTGTCTGTAACATAATAAGATTTTACTTCTTTAACACCTATATCTACACTTTCTGTACTGTAAAACCATCCTCTCCAAAACCAATCTAAATCTACGGCAGATGCATCTTCCATGGTTCTAAAGAAGTCTTCTGGTGTTGGATGTTTAAACATCCATCTTTGTGCATAGGTTTTAAACGCATGATCAAATAGCTCACGCCCCATCACCGTTTCTCTTAAGATATTAAGCGCTGTCGCTGGTTTTCCATAGGCATTATTTCCTAATTGATATACGTTTTCTGGATTAGACATGATAGGAGAAATGAAGTCCTGATTCCCTTTCATGTAATTTACAATCCTAGAAGGTGCTCCTCTACGAGAAGGGTATGCCTTATTATCACCAATCGCTTCTGGGTAATTCTCACCAAATTCTTGCTCTGTAAGGTACTGCATAAAGGTATCTAAACCTTCATCCATCCATCCCCACTGACGCTCATCACTATTGACAATCATAGGAAAATAGTTATGACCTACCTCGTGAATAATTACTGAAATCATTCCATACTTAACACGATCGCTATAAGTCCCATCTTCATTAGGACGTCCATAGTTCCAGCAAATCATAGGATATTCCATTCCCTGTCCTTTGGCATGTACTGAGATTGCTTTAGGGTATGGGTAATCAAATGTAAATTTTGAATAGGTTTTTAGGCTTTGCACCACTGCTTTTGTTGAATATTCTTCCCATAATGGATTTCCTTCTGGAGGATAAATTGAAATAGCCATCACATTACGTTCTGGAAAACGAACTGCTTGCGCATCCATGATATATGTACGTGAAGATGTGAATGCAAAATCGCGAACATTATTGGCTTTTAGCTTCCATGTTTTTGTCTTTGTAGCATTCCCTTTAGCAATTTGTCCTGCTTCTGCTTGTGTACGGATGATCACAGGCTTGTCAAATGATTTGGTAGCATCCTCCCAACGCTTGTATTCTTCTTTACTATAAACCTCTTTAAGATTTGTGATTTCACCGGTACCATCTAGTAAATGATCTGCAGGTACAGTGATATCTACTTCATAATCTCCAAATGGTAATGCAAATTCTCCATTACCCCAAAATTGGTAATTTTGCCATCCTTCAACATCATTATATACAGCCATTCTTGGAAAAAACTGAGCGATAATAAATGCCCTGTTCCCATCTTTAAATGTTTCATAACCAGAGCGAGGTCTACTTATAGTATGATCTGGGATATTATAATCCCACTGAATAGAAAACTCAAAAGAATCCCCAGACTTTAACACCTGTGGCATATCTACACGCATCATGGTAAAGTTAATGGTGTGCTTAAGCGGTTTTCCGTTTGCAGTAACGCTATGTATATTAAAACCACCATCAAAACCTTCTGTCATGTAGGAAGACACTAAGCTTCCAGGTTGACTCACAGCTCCTACCCCATCGCCATTTTTTTCCTTCGCTGGAGAATCTTGTGCACGTATATTCTGATCTAGTTGTACCCATAAGTAAGTTAAATCGTCTGGTGAGTTATTTCTATAGGTAATCGTTTCATATCCTGTGATACGCTTATTGGCGTCATCCAATTGGATCTTCATTTTATAATCTGCTTCATTCTGATAGTACTCATGCCCTGGAGCTCCTGAAGCGGTACGATAAGAATTTGGGGTAGACATTTCATTGTAGAGTTGCCTGAATTTATTTTCATTCTCATGGCCTCCTTGACGCTCTTCTTCTTGAGCGTATCCTAGAGAAACACAAAGTAATAGCATTGCGCATAACGCGTACTTAAAACGAATCATAGTTTGTTGTCATTAAATTAGAGGTCTAAAATAGCCAAACCCTAACTTTTTTATGAATCTATTCTGAAAAGTTTAACACAGCTTTGGCATTCCCATCAACGAGTAATAGGCTTTTCTTTTTTCCTAAAATATCGGTATGTACCATATTCTTTTGCTCTGTGTAAGCATCCATAAGTAAGGTGTTCTCTATCTCTAGCGTTGTTAGAGAGGTAACATCAGTTATTTCTATATAACAGACCACATAATCATCTTCATATTCTTTACCAAGGTAAGACAGCGTTTTGACTTCATCATTCACTTTAATGGTGATCTTAGCATTCAAATACTTTTTAATATAGAGGTCAAGTTCTTCTTGGTTTGAGGTTTCATCTACCGTAAGATCTTCTTTATAGCGCTGACGTAATACATCTTCTAGATCATCATAAAAAAGACGTGTGATCATTTGCAGAGAGCCTTCTTCTTTATTGTACGTAATATCGGTAACACTCAAGTAATATTTGTGAATGGCAAACGATGCACATATAAACAAACACATGACGGATGCGAGTAAAACTATTTTCTTCATTTTTTAGGGTTGAGTGCGCTTTCGCGAAAGCGTACTAATTAAGAATTGAACAAAGGTATATGATTTCTATTTCCAAAAAATATGCCGCTATTCTTTTTCGCTTTCTTTTAACGCCAAATAGGGTTTTGACTTGAGCATCATAAACTCTAGAAGTCCGAGAGCATTATTAGCGTCTACGAACTCTTTAGCCTTCTTATCTTCAAAAACATAGTACACAAAATCTTCGATATACGATTCAGGAATGTTTAAGCTTTTCATATAAGTAGTATCCGAAATACGATACCTGCTTTCTTGCACCAATTTTTCAAATCGAGATACTTCTATATGTTTTTTGAGCATTTTAAGCCGCCCTGTAATGGAATTAATGAGGCCGTCGAGCGGGATTCCAGATCCACTTGTAACTGCGGTGTAATAACGTCGTTCTTCTACAGTGCGTTTGGGAGCTGTATTTTCTGGAATACCGAGCTCTTTAGCATACACCTCTTTTTTGAATTTTGTAGATCGGATATCTTTAGAAAGATCGCCTGTAAGATCAATATTACTGATCTCTACAGCGTCCAACTCATTGACTTTTGGAATGAGGTACAGTGAAATCTTTTTTCGGTTAAACATGGTCTGATTCACCACCAATTGCCTAGACTCGTACTGAACAGCACTGATATTAATGGTATCGTTTACACGTGCTTCAATGGTAAAAGCTCCATTAGAATCTGTGATGGTCCCCTTTTTTAAAGAAATATTCACTACAGTGAGTTGCGCTTTATCAATCGTATCATTTAGGACTTGCCCCTCTAGCTGTATCGATTTTTGAGCATATAGTCCTGAACTTAGTAAGAAAAGGCAACCAATACTACATTTTATAATTTTATTCATCATTTTTATTCTTACTAAGTAGTCTTTCTTTTTCCTTTAAAGCTACATATTTTTTAGACTTTTTGAGCATATATTCTAGTAAATCCATGGTATTCCCTTTCTCGTCATCCCCTGCTGCTTTTTTCTCTTCCAGCACAAAATACACAAAATCTTCGATGAGCTCCTCAGGGATATTTAAGGATTTCATATACAGACTATCAGAAAATGTATCTCGTGTTTTCTGTGCTTTAATTTGGAAACGCATGATTTCTAATTGTTTCTTATATCTTTTTGCTTGTCCATTTATAGCCATAATGAGCGCTCCAAATGCACCTGCCCCTCTCCCACTTGCGCTATAAGCTCTACGTTCTTCTGGGGTAAATGGAGCATGCGCATTCTGCGGAAGACCTAAATCTCTGGCTGCGATTGTTTTTTCAAGAGGTGTATTTAAAATATCCCGACGTAAATAGCCCGTAAGGTCTATATTACTGATATTAACCTCATCTAGTTCAGTAACTTTAGGCGCTAAATACAAAGACATTTTTTTACGATCATGCATCTTTTGCGTAACTACAAACTGCCTAGGCTCGTATTGCACGGCGCTTATATTAATCGTATCAGAAACACGTGCAGGGATTTCAAAGATCCCCGAATCATTGGTTATCGCACCCTTTTTAAGAGATATATTCACCACTGTAAGAGAAGCCTTTTCTATAGAGTCATTAAGTACTTCGCCTCGGAGCATGATCATCTCTTGCCCAAATAACGTATACGACAGAAAAAAGAATAGTAATAGAAAACAACCTTTATACATCATTATTTTTCCTTGCTTTTAGTTGGTTGTTCTTCCTTTATTAAGGCTAGGTAAACTGTTGCTTTAGCACTTAGAAATTCCAAAAACAATAAAGAATTAGAGACATCTATATATTCCAGCCGCTCATCTTGCAGAGCATAAAACATAAAATCTTCGATACGTGCTTTAGGGATTTGAAGATCTCTTACGTACAATGAATCAGAATATCTCGTTATTGCTTGCATCACTTTATCTTGATAGGTAGCGACAGCAATATGCTTTTTAAGTTTTTTAGTTTTTCCGTTGATGCCATTGATCAGCCATGGCAAGGGAATTGCAAGTCCTGTAAAATTCACCATTGCTTTACCATCTGTACCTGTCGTTGCCGTATGTAATCTTCGCTCTTCTTTAGTAGCAATCTCTACATCTTCTAATAAACCCTGATCTGCGGCTTTTTGGATTCCAGCCAACAGCTCTTTAAGCGATATATCATTTGCATCTTTATCTAAAACTCCAGATAAAAATGCATTGTCAACAAACACCTCATCTAGTTCATTAATTTTAGGCTCTAAATACAAAGACATTTTTTTACGATCATACATCTTTTGTGTAACCACAAACTGTCTAGGCTCGTATTGCACAGCACTTATATTAATAGTATCAGAAACACGTACAGGAATTTCAAAGACTCCTGCCTCATTCGTAATCGACCCTTTCCTAAGAGAAATATTCACCACGGTAAGGGACGCTTTTTCTATAGAGTCATTAAGCACCTCGCCTCTCAAAACAATAGTTTCTTGAGAAAAAACGACGGCACTCCATAAGAATAAAAAAAGGAATAGTGTTTTATACATGAGTTATTTAGTTGCTCCAAAGAAACAGTTTCAAATGTGATGAAAAACTTAATACGCCTATAAACTTTTGTTAATTGAAGACGATTAGCTACTTTTAAAAAAACAAATTTCCAATGTCCAAAAGACTTATTATTGCTAGCACCTCAACCCTACACGGGAGTGATTATTTGGCATATCTATTACCTACATTAGAAGTTCTCTACCAGAACGCTGGGACTATTATTTTTATACCCTATGCCCGACCCGGAGGGATTTCTCATGAGCAATACACAGACATAGCAGTCAAAGCATTTAAAAAAATTGGAAAAAAAATCATTGGACTACAGACCTATAAAAACCCTGTAGAAGCCATTGAAAATGCAGAAGGAATATTTACAGGCGGCGGTAATACATTTGTACTTGTCAACCAATTATACAAAACAGAAGTACTCCCTGCCCTACGTAAAAAAATATTTGAAGGCACACCCTATTTAGGAACAAGTGCAGGTAGTAATATTTGCGGACTTACCATGCAAACAACCAATGATATGCCTATCAGCTATCCGCCGAGTTTTAAAACAATAGGTGCACTGCCTTTTAATATTAACCCGCATTATTTAGATCCTATAGCGGGAAGTACGCACATGGGAGAAACACGTGAGACAAGAATAAAAGAGTTTCATGCACATAATCATATTCCTGTGGTAGGCTTACGCGAAGGAAGTTGGCTAGACGTTCAAGATAAAACCATCACCCTTCAAGGAACACCAACGGCACGCGTGTTTGAAAAAGACAAAGCACCCTATGAAATAGCTTCAGGAAGTATTCTTAGTCTTTAAAGGGCACGCTCCTGCCTGCCGGCAGGCAGGTTCGCGAAAGCATATACATCCATAAAAAAAGCCTCATATTTCTATGAGGCTTGGAGCGGGAGACCGGGTTTACTTCGTCAAGCTCAGCATAAACTTCTCACCCTACAG
>CAYGQJ010000083.1:0-20590 GCA_964351845.1 uncultured Flavobacteriaceae bacterium
TCGTGTAGATCTCTCCGGTATTTGATTTTTCATCGGGATGTAGCATCTCAAATAAAAGCTCGTCTGCTTCCTGCGCTTTTAGATCACTTTTTGTAAAGTTATCTGAAGCCTGTTTTATGACTTCCCAGGCTTGTACGGGATCTAGCTCGCTGCCCGTAAGTGCTACGATTTCATCCTGATTCTTTATGGCCAGCGCCTTCAGTTCGGCTTTGGAAATATCTTTGGTTTTATACATATCTATAATTTATGATCTATGGCATATAATTGATGGTACAGCGGTTCTAGCGACCAGACAAATTCGTTTGCTTCCTCTTGATCTGCATAATGCACAGAGCACAGTTGCGGTGTCCCATCCGTTTGGAAACACTCATAGCGATACTGCTGCACGGGATTATCTTCATTTGAAATATTAATACTCGTCCATCGCAGTATTAATGTGTTTTTACGCTTTCGCGAAAGCATAATTTCAAAATCTCTACATTGCTCAGCACAGGCTTTATTAATGGCAATGGCTCTGTCCATTATGGAATCAATCACAGTCTGTTTGAGCACCTTTTTATCCATTATACAGCGAGTTGCGTTTTATAATTTTCTATGATTTGCGTCACTTCGTTTACGGCGGTTTCCATCGCGTAGCTTTGTTCAAAAACGAAGCCTTTTGAGTTGATCGCTTTCGCGAAAGCGGCTCCCATTTGTGCAGTAATACTGCCGAGACCAGATGGAATGGTCAAACCAAAATAGTTGCTCAACGCCACCAAACTCTTGAACCCACGAAACCGAAAATAACGCGGATCACTACTGATCAATAACAGCTGATTCTTATCCAGTTTATCCTGAAATCGTTTGACGCGCACACAAGCCATCGCCACCTGATTGCTAAATGAAGTGCCGATCATCACGTTAACTTCTACCGAAATGCCACGCAACTCCAGAAACTCCACAAGCTCGGCACAGGCAAGGCCTACGTAAAGCAGCTGATCGCCCTGCACATTTGCATTTGCGCCAGCCATAATGTAGAGTTGCATCGCAGGATAGGACATCTGTTTGTCCTGAAAATAAGCATACACCGTTTTGACCGATGTGTTGATACTGTGGTTGTTGAGCTCAATATTCATCTGGCTCACGGCAGTATCCACAGGTGTTCTGGTATCTACGGGAAAGTTTTTAAACATCGCCATCGCCGCACGCTCAAAAGAAAACACGCCCAGACCACGATCGTTGTAAGCCATCTTAGGCTTGGGCAATACGGCATCCTCTAAATAGTCCAGATACTTCGCAAGCTTGTCCTTAATTTGTGGCTGAATCTTGCGCACCAGCTCCATCCCAGAAAAGGTGCGGTGCTCATTAAGTTCTTCAATATCCTTGGGCGTAGGATTGCCATACCAGTCGGTACCAGAATTTAAATTTTGGATAGTGCTTTGCACCACATTATTCCACCGTGAGGCGTTTGTCTTGCTAAGTTGCTGTATCTCGTGATCTACAAACGCATTAAAGGCAAACACACTATCAAACAAGAGATAGTTGTATTTGCCATTGGTACTTTGGGCTGTATGTTTTTGCGGTCGACTCACTTAATTCTTTTAAAAATAGAATTAGTGGCGTGAGTTGTTTGGGGATGGGATTGTAGTTTGGGACAATTGTTTATTTATTTAAGTATTTGCTTAAATACGTAATTAATTATATATTTGCCCGTCTAAAGCAATAATATGAAACTAGAAATATCTTGCACACGAGCTGAAGCTGACCACAAGCAGCTGCAAAACTGTAGAACTACTATTGATGGTATGGCTAATGGTTTTGATAAAATTTCAAAACTACTAGCCATTTCAGGTAATGAGGTTCGTTTAAAAATTCTATTCCTCTTAAACATGGAAAAAGAACTGTGCCCTTGTGATTTATCCGACATTTTAGGTATGAGTGTTCCCGCGGTTTCACAGCATATACGAAAAATGAAAGATGCAGATATTATAAGCTCAAGGCGAGAAGGGCAAACCTTGTACTATTCATTGAACGAAGATGAGACGGATATTCTGGATAGTATTTTTAAGTCAATTAAATTAAAAAGAAAAACAGCATAAATTTTTAATAATGAGTACCGTAAAAACATCAAAAAATGCAGCTTATACAGGTTTGTTTGCTGCTGTAGCCGCATCATCTTGTTGCATACCACCAGTGATTGCATTAATTGCCGGCGTTGGGGGAAGTGCATCCGCTTTATCTTGGATGGAACCCTTTAGACCCTATTTAATTGGTATCGCTGTCGTAGCAATTGGTTATGTGTGGTATGATTATCTAAAACCGAAAAAAGCAGAGGATTGTTGTGAAGTGGATGCGAAGCCAAAGTGGTTTCAAACTAAAGGTTTTTTAATAGGTATTACGCTTTTTGCGGCTATATCAATAAGTTTTCCATATTACGCTCACATCTTTTATCCGGATAATAAAAAAGAAGTGGTTGTAGTCAATCAATCCAATATCCATACGGTAAATTTTGATATAAAAGGGATGACCTGTGCAAGTTGCGAAGAGCACGTCAACCACGAAGTAAACAAGCTCAACGGAATTATAAACTCAAAAGCATCCTACGAAAATGGGAATGCCATCATTGAATTTGACCAAACCAAAACAAATGATACGGAAATTGAGAAGGCAATTAACTCCACAGGCTATAAGGTAACCGACAAAAAACAAATCAATTAGTATGAAAGAATACGATGTATTCATCATTGGTTCGGGAATGGCAGGAATGACCATCGCCAATAAGTGCGCCTTAAAAGGCCTGAAAGTCGGAATCACAGATGATCTACCGTATGGTGGCACTTGTGCTTTGAGAGGTTGTGACCCAAAAAAAGTAATTATTGGCGCTACGGAAGTACGAGATTTTGCCAAAAGACTCAAAGGTAATGGCATCGATACCATACCTAAAATAAATTGGAAGGACATAATGGCCTTTAAACAAACCTTTGTGGATGAAATGCCACCAAAAATTGAAAAAGGATATAAAAAGAACGGAATAGATACCTTTCATAATTCAGCAAAGTTTCTGTCAGAAAACACATTAGAAGTTGGAAGCTACAAAGTAAAGGCTAACAAAATTGTAATCGCATCGGGTTCCAAGCCACGAGTTTTAGATTTTGAAGGTGGTCATTATGCCAAATCCAGTACCGATTTCTTGAATTTAGAAAAATTGCCAAAATCTTTATTGTTTATCGGTGGTGGCTATATCGCTTTTGAGTTCGCACATATAGCAGCTCGATGTGGAGCAGAAGTTACTATTGTTCATCGTGGAGAAAATCCCTTGGAAAATTTTGAACAGGATATTGTAAAATATCTTGTTTCAGCCACAGAAGAGTTGGGCATAAAACTTATTCTTAATACAGATGTTACCGCTATTGAGAAAATTGATGACCAGTATCGCGTAGAGGGTAAATACGCAGAGAAAACAGAATATTATGAAGCTGAAGCTGTTTTTAATTCAGCCGGACGACCACCTGCAATATTTGATCTGGATTTGGACAAAGCCAATATAACTTATACTAAAAAAGGTGTTACCGTTAACGAATATCTTCAAAGTACTTCAAACCCTCATATTTATGCATCGGGCGATGCGGCAGATTCGGAAGGTTTGCCATTAACGCCGGTTGCAGTCCTGGAAGGTCATACGGTTGCTTCAAATATAATTAAAGGCAATTCTAAAGAAGTACGTTATCCACCTATGCCAACGGTAGTTTTTACTTTGCCTACTATGGCATCTGTTGGCTATACTGAATCGAAAGCGAAAGAGCTAAATTACAATATTCGCGTAAATTTTAAGGAAGTTGGCAGTTGGTTTAATGCTAAAAGGTTGAATGTAAAAGAATATGCATTCAAAACTATCATTGACGAAGAAACTCAAACAATTTTGGGTGCGCATCTAATCGGACCACATACAGAAGAAACAATCAATCTTTTTGCAATGGCCATAAAAACAAAGATGAAAGTCAATGAGATTAGAACAATGATTTTCTCATATCCAACATTAGCTTCTGACATACCACATATGCTTTAATCAAAAATTGAATGGAAACTATATTAAAATCTGAAATTACCTGCCCGAACTGCGGACATAAAAAAGTAGAAGATATGCCAACAAACGCCTGTCAATTCTTTTACGAATGCGAGAACTGTAAAGAGGTTCTAAAACCAAATAAAGGGGATTGTTGCGTTTATTGCTCTTATGGGTCTGTACCTTGTCCACCGATACAGGAAAATAAAAGTTGTTGCTAAACTTACCCAATACGCCTCTTAAACTCCTTAATAAACTCCGCCTTCATCACGCTGCCTTTATACGAATTCAGAAATCCTTCCAGATTGACCTCAGTTTTGATATGCTCAGCTTTCTCACGGTTCATTGCGATAAAGTAGCTTTCTAGGGCATCTTTTAAAGTTTTTCCATTTGGCATCTTGCGGTAGGTTTTGCCAAATTCGTCCTTCATCCCTGTTTCTCGCTTCATTTCGAGTTCGTAAGCACGTTCTAAATTGAGCATTGTACGCAAAGTCATTATGTCTTCAGTATCATCATCGCCGGCTTCTTTTCCTTCATAGCGCAGTATTGCTTTACGAATATCGATACACATATTTACGACTGGCGCATACACCAGTTGTCGCTCTAAGGTCTCGTTAAAACCGATGCGGTAAATCGATCCACTAAAACGGTCTAGCAAAGACGCATCTTGTTTGTTATTCCCTACATAGTTTCCGCTTGCACCTTTTCCTATAACATTTCCTGTGGCAATACAACCAAAACCTCTATGCTTCACGATGGGCTCATTCTGTCCATTAAAAATAATGGCATCTTCACGGGCACTTTTGGCTAACGCATCATTAAGCAATCCTGCGGTATTGGCATCGAGCTTGGGCATTTCATCCAGAATCAAAATCTTTCCATCACGCCAGGCTTCAATGAGTGCTCCTTCTTTGTAACCAGAAATTGTCTGTCCACCTTTAATGTCAATTGGCGAAGTCCATTGATTACAATTCACAATGGTAAAAGGCAGTTCCTTCCCATCATTTTCTGATCTGCCATTAATAGCATAAGCTACTTTTTCGCCCAATGTTGTTTTTCCTGTTCCTGCACTACCTACCAAGTAAGGATTATTGCCTACACTCAAATCGTCCATAATTTTCATAAACTGCGGGATCTGCTGTACTTCTGGTATATCTAATTTTCTTTGGGTCATTTGTTTTTGCTCTTTTTAAAAAGTTGATCTGCGGCGGCGTTAGCTTCCTTTTTGGTAGAATAAATCGCTATGATAACTGTCGCATCCAAGCCACGCCTGAATTTGTTCTTAAGCTCTTGCATCGTCGTGGGCTTTCCACTAAAAATTCCTTTACGGGAATTGTAATACGGGCTATAGACGATGTACATCTTGTTGGGATTTATTTTCATCTATGCCTGTGCGATTTGTAATTGGTTAATCATTTCATCAATAGCTGAAATCTGGGCAATCGTATCTTCAAAAAACATACGTCCCAAGTCTTGATACGTATAATCTCCAAACACAAACTCGGCATTTCCATCTTCGTGTGGATGATTGAGAATAAAGTAACCCAAGCTTTCAATAGCATCGTGCAATGGCAGTCTGCGAGCATCGCTTACAATGTTGTTGAAGTCATCTTTTAATCCAGAGGCAAGCGTTTCCGTTTTCCAGATTTGGTACGGCTCTTCCACATTCTTAAACACGGGAATAAGCGAGTAATTGAATTTCTCTTTATCTGATAATGGGCGGTTGTAAATGACCAGTCCGTATTCATATTGCGAACTCGGTTCTTCATAGCTCACAAATCCAGTCGTAGGATTACTGCCCTGGCCATAAGCACGTCCTAATCGATATTTATAACTGCCAGAAGTAGATTTGGTCTTTGATTTCCACTCGGCTTCATTTTCAATTTCCCAATCTTCGAGTTCACGAGCGTGACCCAAGAACTGCACACCAAACGCATCTAATCTATTCAAAAATAATTGCAGCTTCTCCAAATGCAAGGCTGCGGTCATATCTCCAGCATTTTGCACAAAGTCTGGCAACTCATCCTGCGATTGACCTTCAGCTCGTTTCAAGAACGACCGAAGTTTCTCATCGATAATCGCAGGATAGAGATCTCTTTTATCCAGGTACAATTGCAAATAGTTTTCACTAATACGCTTTACGCGAAAGTTGAGCTTGTGATCTGCAAAGAAGTCATCTACGTCCAATTTTTTAATAATATTGAATGCTTCAGAAATAGGCAGTACTGCCGAATTTGCTTCGCCATCTTTGCCAAAATCTCTATGCAACAAGATGCCATTCTTGATGGTTCCTTCTTTTGTGTTGTATTTTATGAGCTTGTTTTGAGTACCAATCTGGTTAGAAGCGCCTACGATATTTTCTGTAAGGATATGACGGCGTTCTCGTTTGGAAGATGCTTTTTTAATGAGTTCATTCCATTCTAGATTAACCATTTGCACATCGGCTTCAGAAATATCTCGACTTTCTGTAAAGATCTGTGAGATAAAACTCTGTTCAGCTGGTTGTAAACTGTAGGTCAAAATCTTTCGAGAATCTGTAACTCCAAACTTTAGACTGATGTTACTCAAAGTATATGGGTTCTTGCCAGATTTACCGATGCTCACACCTAAAAAGATACCCCAAGATGGTGTGATAGTCGTCCCGATAAAAGGAACTCGCACCACATCGCCTATGTTCCACATCGTGATGTATCTGATGATTGACCGTTTGATATTCTCTAATCCCGCCACATAGGTCGCAAGCTGTGATGTTTTTGCGTGGATGATTTCTTCCAGCTTTGTCCAGTCGGACTGTATGCGCTCGTTTTCCTTTTCGGTCGCGCCAGTACCACGTTGCGGCAAATCGTCCCGATCTTCCTTCAATCTATTGATGACATCCAGTTTTTTTGACTTTCGTTCTTCAATAAGCAATGGGTATTTTTCATTTATGGCATCTACCATTTTCATACGTACTTGAACAGGTTTTTGACCATCCAGCGCATCTGTGATACGCTTGTCAATATCTTGTTTGGTAAACGGTCGTTTAAGATTATTGACGATGGTAATGTCGCGTACAGTATCTTTCCCGAATGGTGTAGCACCACCTTGACCTTTCTGAAACAAGAACCGTTTTTTCGTTTCTGCATCGAGTGGTAAGAATTCAGTTTCAAGATCGTAGGTGCCTTGTTGCTTTTCCAGTTTTATCTGGTGGTCGTATCGTTCTAAAAGATCATCGTACAAGGCATCTTGCTCTTCAACCTTGAGCAATCCTGCACGACCAGTCAGTTGTCGTACCGCACCATCCTTAAAACCATTGCGTTCATATCGTATGTTTCCGGTTTTATCAGTTTTCTTTTGATAAGTAGGATAACCGAGCTGCTCCATCATTTCCTGATTCTCATCTACCCAATTCCACGCTGCGATATCGCCATATTTATTCAGGAAATCTGCACTTTTTAAGGTTTCATCATTGGTTTTCTGTGAGCCTGTGGTATTGGCATCCAGCGATTTCAATTTCGCCTTTAGCATTGTCATCAATCTCTTTTCCGTAGGAATGTCACTTGTGATGTAATAGTATTCAGGCAACACAACTTGACCAGTACGATTGATACGACCACGTTTCTGAACTTCGGTATTGATATCCAACTCAAACTGATGCACAATCATCGCTCGCTGTCGCTGATCCTTAAAATCTTTACTTGCGTGTGCCGAAGATCCTGTACTACCACTTTGGTTAATGAGCAGCACATCATAATCGCCACTATTGAACATTCTGAAAGAACGTTCCGTATTACTGCGGAAAGCCTGGACAACTGCCTCATCGCCATCCATCGCAATACGCTGATTACGACCTGTAACTTCGGCAACTTTAAAATACATATCGGTATGACCGCCTAAATGTTTTGGCTTTTTCTGGGTTTCAATCAAGTGTATCAATTCATCGATGGGCGAAATGGATAATCCAGAACTCTCGAGAACCATTCGGCTTTTGATGTCTTTGTATCGCTCAATTCCCTTTTGCGGTAACTCTTCGAGTTCTATACGCTCTCTGGTTTTTGAGCCATCGATCGCTGTATAATTGTAGTTAAAAATACCATCAAGACCGCGCACCAACGTACGTACAAAATCCATTTGCTCGTTGGGGATGACATCGCCACTTACCAGATTCATTTCCTTTAAAAAAGCACCCATCGTGGATTTGAATGCGATGACCACTTTCTTATCTTCCTTCAGTAATTTGATCGTGTGATCTACCACATCCTTTACTTTCAAGGCAAAAAGCATTTGATCAACAATATTGAATACTCTGGAAAAGTACGGCGATTGTTTCACACCAAGGCTTCTGGGTTTAGATGACATATGCTCGCCTTGCGTTTTCGCGGAAGCGTGAATATCTGCCAGCAATGGTGCAACAAATTCCTGTTCAAATTGCACCACTTCATTCATCAGCGAGATGATACTATTAACACTTGCACGACTTTTACTGCGTTGTGGCTCTGCATCCAGCGTGATGTAATCTACATTAATACCTTCATTAGAGCGCTGTCTCCTAATGAGCTGTCCACTTTCTGAAAGATTTGATGCCACGATTTCCTGAAGTGCCAAACCGCCACTTGTCATTGAGCGTACAAAACTTGCATCGGTAAGTCCAGTCTCGGCAATGGCAGTTTTCTTTGCGTAAAACGGCATTACTTCTGGATATTTGGCAAAAGTGGCACTCAAAAAACAGCAGGCTTTCGTCTGCGGAAGTACTTCGCGCATCCACGTACCAATGATGGAATCAAAACCACCTGCCATATGCGACTCGTCAAGAATGAAAATAACTTTTTTATATTTCTTGCTACCTTCCAGACCATTGTTGACCATACTTTCCAGCCATAATCGCTTATAAGGATGCGCCGATTGTACCTGTGAATAGGTGCAGAAAATCATATCGTAGCCTACTGGTAAATGGTCGAGCGTTTCTGTGATGGTTATAAACGGCACCTTGTCTGGATCTGGCAGATTCTTGCCTATCTTTTTGTGCCACTCAATAGACTCTGGACTTTCTGTAGGAAACTCTTTTTCGGTAGTAATAAGTTCGTATTGCGCCTTGCTGTTCATTGGGCTAAAAACCACTTTTCCATCTGCATCCTTCACTTTGGCATCGGTATCTGTGTTGACAATAAAAGGTCGGATATTGTCAAAACCGATGGCCTTGAGATCCCGATACATATCTGTAAACAGATCAGGCTTTTTTGTAAAGAAAACGGGAAGAAAGCCCTGCATAACTGCGTGTCGTATCACCGCAGCAGCTTGCCTGCCTTTCCCAATTCCCGTTTGATCTGCTATAATAATACCTTGCTCATTTTCAAATTGCTTGAGATAGAGACCAACGGCGTCAACTTGTTCTGCACCCAAGCCTTGCCACATTGCCTTGGTAGATTCATACTTGAGCTGATTACGTACGTAATTGTCTATATTTCCTTTATCCTTAACGATACGATTTAGGGACTTTTGAACTTCAAAAGCCATATTGCGCGGTATGAGCGTGTTCATTTTATATGGTGCCTGTGACTTAGACACATAGGGAACCAAAGCCGCTTCCTGCGTAGCAAGTTTTGCAACTTCATCAGCATTCTGGCTGAATTCTGCTTCTTTGATATCGAGTTCTTCGTTATTCATTTTTGAAAAGGGCTAATGCTTCCAAATAGCTGCGAAGCGTGGTTTCTGAATACAATTGCACGGCTTCTTCCTTATCCATACCACCGTACATAATAGAACTGGTGGGCAGACTGTCATCCATCTTGTCCCAACTTTCTTTGAGCGTCCAGAGTGCGGTCTGCATCTTATCGGTTTCCAATAGAAAACTGGCGATTTCATCGGTGGTGTTGCCTTCATTGTAAACCACTTCCAGATATTCTTCTATGAGTGCGATGGGATTTTCGCCCATTGCTCTTGCTTGCTCGATGAGCTCGTGCAATTGAATAAAAATGCCAGCTTCGTGATCTTCAAAACGCTCAAATTTTGATGGATTTGAGACCATAAAAAGGCGTGCCTTGACGTCGCCAGACATCAATTGGTTGTTATAAAATATCATTGGGTTCTTGCTTTTTTGAGTTGGGATATGAGTGTATTTAGATTGGGTCTGATGTGTGACTTCACACGTTTCCAGAGATCGAAGAAACTCTCAACCATCGTGTCCAGTTCTGGTGCTTTGGTGCTGTCTGGTGCTACTCCAGATGGTTTTGACTTTCTACCGCCTATGAGTATGAGCATTGTTTTGGTCACAGCGCCTTGTTTGTTGTAGAGCTTGTAGCTGTTCATATTGATAATATCGTCCACCTGATAATGACGGTACAACCAGTTAAAGAATGGTCGGTACTTTGCAAAGAGTCCATCTTCGCCAAAATAGACGTGACCCATTATAATGATGGCCGCTTTGCCATCATCTTTCATCGTGTGCAACGCAAGTCCTGCCATCAAATGTTCCAGACGGATATGGTTTGCAATCCCACGCTGTTTATTAAAATATTTATTGGCAATACGTGCTTTATCGAACTTGGACGCTTCCCATTTTGCAAAAGGTGGATTGGTTACAACCACGTCGTGCACCTTGGTCATTACTTCTGGAAAAGGTTCGGCTGCATTGTTATTGGTAATGCGACCAAAACCTTGATAATCCAGCGATTTCTTTCGGCTGTTGTCAATCTCGTTGACGTGCGTAATTCGCGGATTTGCACCTACCAGCAATAAACCGTTGCCTGCACTTGGTTCAAAAATGAACTCGGCATCTTTCATCTGTGTGTATTCGGCCACGATTGCACCTATGGGACAAGGTGTTGAATACTGCTTGTAAAGTTCCTTACTACTGTCTGAATACGCATACGTAGGTTGTACCTGGCTCCAGAAAAAGTCCATTTTCCGTAATCGACTTTCAAATGGAATCGGTTCTTTATAGAGCATTTTGTACCACAAAAGCCAACTCAACTCCACAGCTTCCCAAAGCGCACCGATGTTTGGCGCACCTGTTTCATCCTTTAAGGCTTCTACCTTCTTTTTTGATAGACGTTCCGCTTTCGCGAAAGCGGTATGCATCACAGCCACAACACGATCTATGTAATCGTTTTTGGACTTCGATTTTGTAGAACTTTGTTTTTTAGGAAGTGATTTAGGCGCAGGATTAGGTTTGTTCTGATCATCTAAATAAGCCTGAAGAGTAGCTTTTGAACGTTCTAAACGGTTCATCTGCCATTGCATTTCGCTGAAAGCTTCCTTCGATTTTTTGTCCGTTTTGGGTTTGCCCGTTTTGGGATTTACGTAGTCCAAATGATCTTCTACCAACTGCAAAAGCATATCATTTATGATTTCAATGCCTTTTTGAGGATCTGCCACGGGACGAGAATTCTCCACCACAGACCACCATTTGTGACTGTCGTTTTCAATGTCGATTTCTGCGCCCAAAGGCGAGACACTTCTATATCCCGTATGGATATTTACATACGGATAATCCAGATCTGTAGGGTAACCGATGGCCGAGAAAGCTTCCGGACCACGATTTTCCCATTCTTGTAAAAGGGAAGAGCGATTCACCTTCACGCCATAATCTTTGGGATGTGGCATTTGCGAGAGCTGAAAAAGCTCCAGACCAGAAACTTGATTGAGATTCTCATCTGTTATTTTATAAAGTTGAGGAAACTTAAATTTCAAGAAATTACCATCGCCTATGGTCAGACTTCCAGATTGAAAAGGCTCGCCAGCGTGCACGGGCACAAGCACATTAGGGACAATATGATCCCGATTGAAAATGTCTTTGGGTATCGCCAACGCTTCGGTCTCAATTTCTTTTAAGGGAATGAGCTCCAACTTCAGTGACTGATACAACCGATTGACTTGCATCAACGCCATCGCTCGGTCACCAATTTCCAAGTCGTACACCCAATCCTCAAAGTTTTGCAAGGCTTTCAAAAGATGGTTCTTAAAATGAATCTCGCTCCACTGCTCTGAGGCATCTTCGAGGTCGCTTATAGTTGTAGAGATAATCGTTTCTGGTTCGTCGTTCAGTTCTTCGGTCTGCTCGTTGAGTTTTTCAATAACTTCTTTTAAAATCGACCGTGTAGAAAGGTTACGTTCTGCATCCGTTTGATAACCAGAATCATCTTCTTCTTTTGGTGCTACTTCTTTAGGAACTTCCTTATTTTCTATTTCTCCTTCCTTAGCAACTAGCTCATCTTTTGAAGGTACTTCCTTAGCGACTTCCAATTCTGTACGTTCACTTTCTAAAGCGACCATACCATCTATCACGTTCCCATCTCTAAACAGGACGCGAGACTTTCTCTTATAGTTGCGAGGATGTACTTCTATATGCTTGAGCGCATCGCCATATTTACGCATCGCAAAGCGACTTGCAATCTCATAGGCTACCTTCTTGTAGGAATCAAATACGACGAAATGTTCCTGCTCGGCTTTTTGCTGTCCCTTAAGGAAGATTGTTACATAGGAAAACTGACCAGTGTCAATGTTTTCTACGGACGACTCAAAAGATGGATGGATCAAAACCTGTTTCCAATCGCCATCTCTACCAAATTCCTTTTCCAGCTCTTCCGTATAGCGACAATAGGCAGGATGATTGTCCACATACCATTTGGTAGGATCTGACAGCGTTTCCTTAAAACCTAGTTCCTTTAAATGGAAAGCTAGTTCTTTAGGAAGCACTTCGCTAAAATGAAGCTCAATGCCTTTTTTCTGTTTGTTGAGTGTACTGGTTAACTGCATTTGCGATCCCAAAATTTACTAGTCGCTTAAGCACTAGTTTGTGGTGTGACTTGGGATAAATATAGATTTCGCTTTCGCGAAAGTGGCGTCACGCAAAGGGATTGCGGTACATTGAAGCGTGATGCTTATAGGTCAATAAACAATAAACCCCAGCGAGAGCTAGGGTTTTGAAATTATAGGTGGTATAAATTAATCTTGGTTCGTTCGGTACGCAACAACATCTTAATAAAATCAAGATGATGTTGAAAACTTAAATCTACGAACAGCTTGTAAATGATTAAATTAGTAAGATATTTTTAATACAATATTATGGGAATCAAGACAGGTCCAAAAAGAATTGCAAAGTCAACTGGCAAACCAGATAGACGTCAGCGAGATAATAAAAAGACTGGTGGGAACACACCGTCATTAAAACCGCATAAGCATAAGAAAGGAGATTAAATTCTTCCAAAATAAGCTTGCCTAAATAAACAAATCCTGAAACACCTGTAGTTGCCTACTGGTAAAATGCTGTTCCATCCAGATGGACTTGAGCGCATTCTTGCCCATCTGCTCGCGTAGCTCTTTATCATTTACTAATCGTATGATGGACTTTACCCAATCTTCAGTAGTTTCAGCAAGCAGTCCTGTTTCTCCTTCTTTAAGGACTTGCTTAGCCGGATGGTAAACAGAAGAAATTGCAGGAATACCAAAAACAGCACTTTCTAATAGCCTTGTGTAAGGCCCACATTGAGAAAATCGGTGCTTTTCACTTGGCAATAAGACAATATCTAGTGCCAAATCATTCAATGTTTTAAAGTGATTTTCAAAAGCGACGGGCTTGTGATACTCTACAGCTAGTCCCTTAAGAACTAGCTCGCCTTGATTGTCTTTTCCATCCCAACCGTAAAAAACAAATTGAACTCCTTCCTTAAGGACTTCTTTTGTTTTTGCAACTAGTTCCTTAAGGACTAGCAAATCTGACAACTGACTTTTGCTACCTAAAATACCAATCCGAACGATCTCGGACTCATTCCTTTTTAACGGTGGTATCTCTTCATATCCCAGTCGTGACACTAAAGAGGGCAATTGTACTACGTGAGTGGTGTGGTTGGGAAAGTTCTCTAACAACAATTTTTTGTAAAAGTTAGATAGTGGCTTTGTTGCAGTTGTTACAATATCCATTGAAATCATATTAGATAACAACTGCTCTTTATCGCGTGTACCGATCTTGCGTGACATTGCGTGACTTTGTGGAATAGCAGTATAATTCTGATCCACATCCATTACCAATTGCACATCTGGACGCAAGACGCGTATAGCTTTGATAAAAAAATCCACATCTGAGAATATAACTGGAAAGATGATGTAATCTGCCCAATATAAAAGTTGTTCATCAATCAAGTTTTCATAATCTTCAAAACGTTTATTAAAGTCAAAAGTCTCAATCTTAGTGATTATAGCGGTATGTGACGCAGTTTTGTTCAACTCTAATGCTGGTGTTATTGCTCGATAATATCCTGTGTCATTCAAGCAAGGCGAAACATAAAGTAAATGAACTGTATCATCGCTTTCTTTACAATCTGGATATTTCCGACGGAAAGAGGTTTCGGTCTTTAGTCGTTTCTTAAGTTCTATAATGGTTCTCATATCAGTTAGTTTCTGCATTAATATTCATCTCGTTTCCTTCGTAGAATTTGGCAATGCGTTGTCCGGTAGCCTTATCGTAAATCTCAATAGTACCGGCTAAAGGGCCATATTTTTTTATTTTTTTGCGAAAGCGAGTCAAACCTGTTTCCCTACTTTTTGTTTTTGAAAATTTATGTCTCCAGTCGATAGAATACATTGTCCGTACGTTACCGTCTTTGAACCAGACGATCATCTTAGTTTCTGAGTCCTGGCCTAGTTTCCAACCTTTTTTCTTTTGTTGCATTATTTAAAGTATTTAATGAGTGATAAGAGTGATATTTCCTTGATATAGTTTTCTTTATGAAAAGCCTTGACCGTGACAACCCCTTGCTTGACATTGAGCCAAATCTGTACATCCTGGTCACAAATATGATTTGCCGTAGCAAACTCTTTGAGATACTTTTTGATACTGAAGGCAATCTTGTTTCTCACACTGGGCAACGTTGCAATGCTGTCTTCTAAGAAGAAATAAGCGAGTTCATCCGTTGGTATTTCTTTCATCAGCACATCTTGATCGTACAGATAGGAAAGTACTTTGTGCTGTTCTTGATAAATACGCAGGTACAAGCGCTCGACAGGAATTTGTTGCCAGGTTGCAATATGCTCGGTGTAGCTTATGATATTCTGAGAGATCTTCTTCTCATAACCGAAGACATCAATGGATATCTCGGCAATCGCTCCCTTGAGTTTATTGGTCAAGGCAACGTTTTTCTTTTTGAAAATACGTTTCATTTGTTAGGTATTGGTGTATAAAAATCGTTGTGTGGATGGGTTGAGTACACTTGCGTGAAAGTGTTGCAAGAGCTCAGGTTGACCGAGTTTGCCTATTCTCGTCTCACATTGCCTGAAAAGTGCTAATCTGGGTTTTTGCTTGGCAGTATCCTTTTTCTCATTATTCAAAAACCTGCGGATTTGTGAAGCGACAATGAGTTTTAACTGCACTTCAAGCTGTCTCTTCTTGTGATCCTGCCACCATTTTTTGGTGCCAGCAAACCCTGTTTTGTTTTTGGGATCAAAATATTGATGTGGTAACTGTACGAATCTGTTTTCAGGATCTTTGGCAAGATATTTCCGCACGAGTTCTATGCGATCTACATAGCATTGATGCACGTTTGCCAGATGTTTGTCAGGTACTGGATCGTACCATTTCCAGAGCAGTTCTCTTCCAATTTTGATCTGAGATTCTGTGAGATAGGTGTTTTGGTAGAGCACATTTCGCGAAAGCGTCCAAAGCGCATTCACATACACAGAAAGGGAAGCGGAACGAGCCGAATCTCGTGGCAAATTTTCGGCGCCAGTTTGATTTGTGGCTCGCATCCGCGCATTTTCCCCTGCATCATTGGAATTTTTGGGGCATTTTTTCCCTGTGTATCCTGTAAAATTGTTGCTAGAAGCGTTGCGTGACGTTGTTTCTTTTGTGAGCGGTAGCGAATTCCTTTTATTCCCGAATAGCTTGGCTCGGCTTGAGTTATCAACGCCTATTATTAAATTATTTATGTAACCATTGTTACTAGAGTCTGTATGACGACAAGTTGTCGTAGGAATATTTTTAACAGATTGATTGTGTGTAGATTGTGATTTCCGTGAATCCCGCTCGATTTTGGGCTTATCCACCGGTTTTAAACCAGTTGCTAACAGGATTTTTGGCTCGACCCAAAGATCATATCCAGAGTTGGTACCGTGCCATATCTTATTGATAATGATGCCGGCATCTATGAGTCTTTTTAAGTGACGCTGGATGGTTCTAGGGCTGGCGTTGCCCATTTTGGCCAACTGTAGATTGTTGGTCTTTAAAGGCGGTAAGTTTTTAAGATCAAGTGTTGTGACATTGCTCGCTTTCAGTAAAGAAAGGCCGTAAATCTTGATAATGTCCTTTGCAGTAGAGGCAATTGCCTGTCTTATGCGATTAGAAAGTTGATCTGTATTCTGGTTGTGTTCTTTAATGTGGTAATCCAATGCTTTAAAGGCGATGGAATAATTAACTATGCTCATTTTTAGGACTGTTATGAAACAGCAAAGTGTGTGCTTTGTCTATCTCACTAGTCGGATTGTGGTGCTTTTTTAGCATCTCTATTTCTTCCTTGATTTTTTTTATAAGGTTCAGGTAACCTTCATCTGGGCTATTTTCGGCAAATTTCATAAGATGAGATCTGCATTATAACTTCATCGATGTTTGCGACTTTAAAGGCAGGTTCTCTGTGAGGACTTTTCCCTTTTTACTATTGCGCAATGTTTTCTCGTGCTTGGATTCTAAAAGTGTAAGACAGGCTTCGTAAATAAGCTCTTCGCTGGACGGCCTGATCTCTTTTCGATTAAAAAATTTAGATACCGTAGGTCTGGACTTTCCAGATTCTTGAGCTACAAGCGCAATGGGGTTATCAAAGTACTTGTGCATTTTTCTCGTAATGGCTTTAATTTCATCGGGTTGATACATTCTTATAAAGTTTATGTGATTCGTTTGACAATTCAGTGTAAAAGTTTTGTAAATTTGGCAACAATTTAACGTCGTTTTTATATTTATATCGCCAAATATATGTATAAACGTTGCTTAATAAACTACAAAAAGAGATAATAATTTTATCACTCCTGAATTGAATGAATGAGAAAAAAGCGCGTAAACGACAAGAAGTAATTGATAATGAAAGACATAATATGAAGCAGAATCCAGATTATGATACCATAGATTTAAAATTTATCGAGGCCATAGACGAGGTATTGGAAAAAAATGATGAGCTCGGATTAAAACCTAGCAACGATAGTAGCCTTGGAAAACTGATTTATCCTTCTAACCGAAGCATCATCTCTTCAGTAAGAAGTAGGGCAAAGCATATTCCGCATCTCGCGCTTATCAATTTTGCAAAGCTATTTGATGTGGATATGAACTATTTCTATTCTGATAGATCCTTGAGTTATATACCACGTGTGACTACTGTAAACAACAATCAAGATTATTCTATAAAGAAAACTGGTAAAGGCTCATTTGTTACTCAAGCTGGCAATGGAACTATACGTGATATAAAGAATGTGGCTAAGGAAATAGTTACCCATAATAACACGAACTTAAATCCATCAGCCGAAATGGTCATCAATACTTTCATACAACAACTCGATGAGGCTTGTATTCCAGATTTCTATAGAATACTCAATGCTATGCGAGATGAAATGGGAAGTACTATTGAAGAATTGAAATTTCATCTAAAGAAGAAATCCAAAAGGCTCGACAAGCTAAACAAGCGTCATCATAAAGAACTCAAAGCTGTTAATCTAAAACTTGTAGAAACCAATGAAAGGTTGATGCAAGCGCAGGAAAATGAGAAAGCAACTATGGAGAAATACATATCAGTTCTTGAAAATAAATAAAACGTCCTTGTTTCGTAACGTTTATAAGTTTATGTTTGTACTGTAAAAATTCAGCCTTGAAAAAAGATCACACAGATTATTCAAATTTATTGAGACTTCTCAACGAGAAGGAATATGCAAATAAGTACATCGTAAATGCCGAGAGGCGTATGATTACACACTGGCAGGATATTGGACTCTTTGAGGACAAGCGCAATACTTCGGCAGGTTGGAACAAGTTTAGCCTTATAGATATTCTTTGGATGGGAATCATCATCGAATATCGTAATCTGGGCTTTCCCAACGAAAAAATTAAACCTGTTAGGCAATTTCTGTTTGAAGAAACTAAAATTGATGGTTTAAAAGTCAGTAAGCTGGAATATGCGACTGTTCAGGTACTCGCTTTCGCGAAAGCGTTATACCTAATAACTGATGTGGCTGGTAACATATATCTGGCAGATGATTATGAGTATGTCAAGCTTTTGCAACAAGCTAAAGTGACGAATCACATTGTGTTGAGCCTAAATCAAGTCGTCAAAGAAAATATATCTGTTCTTTTTTCTGAACCAAATTTTAATGCCTTTGCAGGTCTCAATAAAGATGAAATTCAAGTGATGCTCATCTTGAGAAGTGAGTCGTACCAATCTGTCCAAGTGACCAAAAAAAATGGCGAGATAGATATGATTGAAGGTACGGAGCGCATTAGTGAGAAAGACAGAATTATCGATATTTTGAAACAGCACGAATACCAAAATATCGAAATAAAACAAGCCAACGGTAAAGTGGTTTTAATTAGCCGTACCGTGAAACAGAAAGCAAAATAGATACCCTATTTGCCACTCAAATCAACTTGTCATCCAAAAACGGAAGCAAGTTTGAACCAATTAATATGAAGACGTGATAAACATCGATTGACCTAAATGCAATGAGCTCAAAGAGCCATCCCAAATCCCACCAGTGCTATGACTATAAGATAGAATAGCATTCACGGAATGAACAATGCAATCGATAGATGTAAAAAAAGAAACCAATAAGGAAGTACATAAAAGTAAAATGTCTGTAGAAAGGCTCAAGTCATTTAAAGGCTTTGAGAATGTGAGCGAAGATGAGGCAGATGAAATAATTAAGAATCTTGAGCAATTTGCAGAAATATTGTGCAAGCAAGTTCAACAAAACGTATCCTAATGAAAGACCTATCCATCTTTAATCAATTTGCCAGAACAGACGACAGCAAGTCTCTAAGACAAGCAGGAAACGCCGTCATATACACCAGAGTTTCTACAAAAGAACAGGCAGATAACAATGCTAGTTTAGACACACAATTAAAATACTGCGAGCAACTAGCTCAGAAGAAAGGACTTGATGTGGTTGAGTATTTTGGTGGGACGTATGAGTCGGCAAAAAGTGATGAACGCAAGCACTTCCAGAAGATGCTCAACTTTGTTAAACGCAGGAAAGACATAGGCTATATCATCGTCTATTCTTATGATCGCTTTTCGAGAACTGGAGCCAATGGAGCGTATATAAGTGATCAACTCAAGAGGCAGGGAATCGTCACAATTTCTGCGACACAAGAGGTAGATACTTCTACGAGTGCAGGATCTTTTCAGCAGAACCTTTATTATATGTTCTCTCAATTTGATAATGAGTTGAGAAGGGATAAGTCCGTTTCTGGAATGCAAGAAAAATTACGTAGAGGAGATTGGACAGGCGCTTGGCCATACGGCTACTCAAATACCAATCCGGGCAAGGGTAAAAAACCCAATTTTGTAATCAACGACAAAGGGAAACTTCTCAAAAAAGCTTTTGAGTGGAAAGCAATGTCAAACACCTCACACGTTGAGATATCTAAAAAACTCAAAAGAAAAGGATTAGAGCTATCTGCCAAAAAGCTTAGCGACTATTTTAGAAATCCCTTTTACTGCGGATTGATGGTAAATAAATTGATACCTGGAGAAGTGATACAAGGCAATCACGAACCTATGATTAGTCGTGAGATGTTCTTAAAAATCCACAATCTTCTCAACTCTCGCGAAGAAGGAAGAAAGTACAACCTAGATGATGAAAACCTACCACTAAAAATGTTTATCAAATCAACAGAATGTGGAACACCCTATACTGGATATGTAGTTAAGAAGAAAGGACTGTACTATTATAAAAATAGAAGATCAGGTAGTAGAGAAAACAGAAGTGCGAAAAAGCTACACAGCTCGTTTATGGCACTCTTAGAAAACTACACACTGGCTGATCCAAAATACATCGAACCTCTCAAAGAGATCATCGAGCAAACCTTTATCGATTTAAACAAGGAACAAATTGACGAAGCAAAGGTGCTAAACACGCAAGCTACAGAACTGGATGTTAAACTGGATAGATTAGAAGAGCGTTACGTATTTGAAGAAATAACAAAAGTGCAATACGATAAGTTCAAGTCCAAACTAGAGTCAGAAAAGAACAAAATAACCGAGTTAGTTTCAAACTCAGGATTTAATAGTTCGAACCTTAAAAAATCGATAGACAAAGCATTAAATTTAGCCTTGAACCTCCCGTCATTGTGGCAATCTGGTAATATCGAAGTCAAGCGTTCTTTGCAATTTATGCTCTTTCCAGAAGGAATAGGGTATGACTTCAAAAACGACCGACTTCGAACTTTTAGAGTAAACTCGATATTCAGCGCAATCGCCTCTATTTCAGATAACTTAGAAGGAAATAAAAACGGGACTTTTCAAAATAATTTTGAAAAATCCCGTTTAGTGACCTCGACAGGATTCAAACCTGTAACCTCTTGAGCCGTAATCAAGTGCGCTA
>CAYGQJ010000084.1:0-15248 GCA_964351845.1 uncultured Flavobacteriaceae bacterium
CGCGCCGCGTTTGGGACGCGGAGGTCGCAGGTTCGAATCCTGCCACCCCGACAACAAGCCATAACAAATGGCATTAAAAACCTTGTAAATCTATTGATTTTCAAGGTTTTATTGTTTTTACGCTATCATAGAATTTGATGACGTTTGATACAGTTCGGTTAACAATTCGATTAACAGTTGGCAAAACACAAAAAGTGTTAACCGAATTAGCCTTAAAACAGATTAGTTGATTTGACTTTCGTCTTTAACAAAGTTTCATTTAAAGACAACAACTATGAAGTAACAAAACACATTTGCAATATTCTTTTGGGTATCTAGCACAAGAATTAAAAATGGAGAAGTATCAGTTTAGTTTATGTTCGCATTACCGTAAACGGTAAACGCGTAAACATTAGCCTTAAAGAAAGGTTGCACTTTCTGAGTGGAGCTCTTCTAAAGGAAGAGCACGTGGTACAAAACAAGAGTCTAGATTACTCAATAGATATTTAAGTCAAGTGCAAAGTAGGATATATGAATCTTACGAGCAACTACGCGCAGAAAATGAATTAATAACAGCACAGACCATTAAAGCTAGATTTTTAGGAGAAGATGACCAGGAATATTCTCTATTAACCTTAGTCAATTATCATAACACTCAGATGTCAGAAACTTTAAGCTATGGAACGCTTAAAAATTATTTTACAACTCAAAAATACATGTCATCTTTTCTTCTCGAAAAGATGACATGTATTTATCCAAACTCACATTTCGCTTTTTGGTAGATTTTGAAAAGTTCTTGAGAGGTCATATTCCAGAGGACCATCAAAAGCCTATGGGCAATAATACCGTTATGAAGCATATACAACGATTAAGAAAAATGGTAACACTCGCTTATAAAATGGAATGGATTGATAAAGATCCATTTATTAGATTCAAACCGAGTTATATTAGAAATGATAGAGAGTTTTTAAGAGAAGATGAATTAGAATCAATTGAAGAAAAAGAGTTTACAATTGAAAGACTTCAAATTGTTAAAGACTTGTTTGTTTTTAGTTGTTACACAGGGCTGTCTTATATAGATGTTATGCAACTATCAGAAGAAAATGTTCAATTGGGAATTGATGGCAATAAATGGGTAATCACTAATCGTCAAAAGACAGATAAAAAAGTTCGTGTTCCGTTACTTGAAAAAGCTGAAGAAATTATAAATATAAAGGCCATATTAAAGCAAAATCATCAGGCACATTATTTCCCGTTATCTCAAATCAGAAACTAAATAGCTATTTAAAAGAAGTAGCAGATTTATCTGGAGTAAAAAAGAATTTAACGTTCCTCATGGCTAGACACACGTTTGCAACGACTATAACTTTAAGTAATGGTGTTCCAATAGAAACCGTTTCAAAACTTTTAGGTCATACTAAAATTGCAACGACTCAAATTTATGCGAGAGTATTACAAACAAAAATTAGTGATGATATGAACAAATTAAGACATAAAATTCAAGGTAATAATCAACACGAACAAAGAGAAGTAAATTAGAAAATGAATTCAAGAATCATTTTTTTGAACAAAAATGATATATATTATAAGCAAAAAACTAATGTATAGATTACCTAATTTGTTCTTAGATAACGAAAAATTCAAGCCTTCATCGTGTTTAATCAAGTATTATGAAAGCAATAGTGTTGTAAAGAATGCTATTACAAAAATGACAACCAATGCTATTAGTTTTTTGCTTGAGGGAGAAAAACAAATTACACTACCTCGACATAAAGTAACTTTTGATAATTCAAACTTTGTTGTTTTAAAAAAAGGGCATTGTTTAATGTCGGAAAAGAAATCTCAAAAAGGGGATTTTAAAACAATTCTACTATTTTTTGATATAGACTTTCTATTCTCATTTTATAAGAAATATGATTTGTCAATTCATAATAGAGAAGAGGACAAAAGCTTTACTTTAATTAAAAAGGATGGCTTACTCAACTCAATAGCATATTCATTATTACCATACTTAACTACAAATAAAGATATTCCTCAAGATGTTTCTCAGCTTAAACTTGAAGAAATATTGTTGCAGATAATAAAACAAAACGGAAGTGATTCTTTATTGTTCTTATTTAATGATAGAATTTCAAATCAAAGCATTCACTTTCATAAGATTGTAGAAGATAATATTTTCAATAACCTGACAGTTAAAGAGCTGTCATTTTTATGTAATATGAGTTCATCTACTTTCAGAAGACACTTTATTAAAGCTTATAAAATGCCACCTGCTAAGTGGATGACAAGCAGAAGACTTGAAAAGGCAGCAGAATTATTAAGATATCAAAATACTAAAGCATCTGAGATATATTTAGATATTGGGTTTGATTCGCTATCTGGCTTCATACAATCTTTCAAAAAGGAATATGGTGTCACACCAAAACAATTTCAAACAAAGAAAATGACTATTTAGAAATACTTTTTAGTTATTTAGATATATCTAATAATATTATTCATGATGATTTTGTGATTATCAACTACAAATCCTAATAGTAAATTATGAGAAAAGTATTTATATCACTTGTTTTTTCGGCACTATTAACATTATCATATAGTCAAAATATTCCAAAAGTTATAGTTGAAAAAAAATTCACAATTGGTAAAACAATAGAAATAAAATCAAAAATATTAGACGAAAGCAGAGTACTTAATATCTATTTGCCATCAAGCTATTCTGTAGATTCTTTAAAAACATATCCAATCATATACTTACTAGATGGTTCAAAGAATGAAGATTTTATCCATATTTCTGGTATTGTTCAGTTTGGTTCTTTTTCCTGGATTAATATGCTTCCAGAATCTATTGTTGTTGGTATTGGCAATGTGGACAGAAAAAGAGACTTTACATATCCATCAGGTAATAAGTTAGATCAAAAAGAATTCCCAACTTCTGGTAAGTCAGAAAAATTCATTCAGTTTTTAGGTAATGAATTGCAACCATTTATCGAATCCACTTATAGAACAGAAAATAAAAAGACAATTATAGGTCAGTCGCTTGGTGGATTATTAGCAACAGAAATACTATTTAAAAAACCAGAACTATTCGATAATTACATTATCGTAAGTCCAAGTTTGTGGTGGGACGATGAAAAATTATTAGACTTTAAACCATTATGTAAAATTACCAATAAGTCAATTTATATAGCAGGAGGAAAAGAAGGGGAGGTAATGGAACGAACTGCTAAAGAGCTATACAATAAACTTAGTGTTGACAAACAAGAAAATTCAAAGTTATTCTTCGAGTTTATGGAAGATAAAACACATGGAGATGCTTTGCATAAAGCAGTATACAATGCATTCGAAAAAATATTCAAGTCCGAGAAAGAGTAAAAATAGATTCAAACTAAAAATGACCATTTAGCAACACTTTTTAGCGATTTGAGTATTCTTAATCATTCGCTTTCATTCTAATTTTGTAGTTAGTAAATAACATTAAAAACTAACTACAATTATGAAAATAAACTACATTCTAGCATTTATATGCCTAATTGGTATCAAAATTAATGCACAAACAACAGATGTTTTAGCAGGATTAAATGGTCCTACTGCATTATTGATTAATGGCAATGACCTATATTATGGGGAATTTGATGGGAATAAAATTTCTAAAATTGATGTCAGTGTAACTACACCAACAATTACTAGTGTCATTACTGGTTTAAATGCTGTCGGTGGTTTAGTATTAAACGGAAACGACTTATATATAGCTGAGTCTAGTGGCAATAGAATATCTAAAATTGACCTTAGTGCTACCACACCAATATTAACAGTTGTTGTAACTGGTTTAAGCAACCCTCGTAGTATAGTCCTTAATGGCAATGACTTATACATTGCAGAATTTATAGACGATAAAATTTCTAAAATAGATATTAGTGACGCAACACCTACAGTTACTGATGTTGTTACTGGATTAAATCGTCCTTTAGGATTAGCTTTAAATGGAAATACACTATATATAGCAGAACGTAATGCTGATAAAATTTCCAAAATAGATATTAGTGCAACGACACCTACTGCTACAAATGTCGTTACTGGTTTAAATAAGCCTACAGGATTAGTACTATATGGCAATGATTTATTTGTAGCTGAATATGAAGCAAATAAAATAAGTATAATTGAAATTGAAGATGTTACGTCAACAGCATCAGATTTGGTTACTGGTTTAAATGGTCCAATTGGCTTAGAAATTAATGGCACTGATTTGTATATAGCAGAATATAATAATGGCAGGTTATCTAAATTTGATTTAGCTACACTTTCAATTGATGATTTTTCTATAAACAATGAAGTAAAGATTTATCCAAATCCATCTTCAAATTATATTCAAATATCTGGATTAAGCAATACAGAGAGCTATACTATTTACAGTGTTTTAGGTGTAGAAATAATAAATGGAACTGTTTCCAATGATGAAAATATTAATATTCAAAACCTCAACGACGGTATTTATTTTTTAAAGCTCGAGAACGGCCATACTTTAAAGTTTCTTAAAGAATGAAAATAGAGAATATCATCGATTTTGTTGGCTACTATTCTAAAATAAAAAAAAGAACACAAAGACTGTTTGATTACATCCCAGAAGATAAATTAGAATGGACTTTTAGAGAAGGTAAATTTACTATAGGAGACCAAATAAGGCATCTTGCAAATATTGAGCGCTTTATGTTTGCAGAGAATGTTCAAAATAAAGAAAGTAAATACCTAGGCTGCGGGATTGAGTATGCTGATGGATTGGAAAATGTAATTGAATATTATAGAAAAATGCATTTAGAGTCTTTAAAGATTTTTAAATCACTTAGCAATGAAGATTTGTTTAAGAAATGTAAAACACCTAGTAATATAGAAATAACTACTTGGAAATGGTTAAGAGCAATGATTGAACACGAAATTCATCATAGAGCTCAGATGTATTTGTATTTGTCGATATTAGAAATAAAAACACCGCCGATGTTTGGATTATCTTCAGAAGAAGTTATTGCAAACAGTAAATGAAACTAACTAAGAAATGAAAATTAAGCTTTTTCAAATTGACGCTTTTACAAATAGGTTGTTCTGTGGAAATCCAGCAGCAGTTTGTTCATTAGATTATTGGCTTGATGATGAGATGCTTCAAAGCATTGCAATGGAAAATAATCTCGCTGAGACAGCATTTTTTGTTCAGTTAGAAAATGATAATTTTCAATTAAGATGGTTTACACCAGAATTTGAAATGGATTTATGTGGACATGCTACTTTAGCATCTGCATTTGTAATATTTGAAGAATTAGGATTTGAGAATAATCAAATTTTATTTGATACTCAAAGTGGAATTTTGAAAGTTAAAAAAGTTAAAGATTACCTAGAACTAGATTTTCCTACACGACGTCCCAAAAAGGCTGATTTACCAATAATAATTAAAGACAGTTTAAATATTCAACCTCTAGAAGTATGGAAATCTCGTGATTATTTACTGGTCTATAATTCAGAGGAAGATATTAAAAACCTAGAACCTAATATTGCTATAATAAATCAAATAAATATTGATCCAGGAGGCATAATTGTAACAGCAAAAGGAAAATCTAAAGATGTTGATTTTGTTTCAAGGCTTTTTACACCTCAAGCAAATGTATTTGAAGACCCAGTAACAGGATCTTCACATTGTACTTTAGTTCCTCTTTGGGCAGATAAATTACACAAAAATACACTAAGAGCATTACAAATATCAAAACGAGGTGGTGAACTGTTATGTCAATTAAATAATGATAGAGTCCTAATTAAAGGAAAAGCTATTAAATATTTAGAAGGAGTAATTGAAATTTAATTAAAAATATACAGCATGATTTTTAGGCCTCTAGTAGAAAAAGATTGGGAACAAGTATCTAGAATATATCTTGAAGGAATTCAAACAGGAAATGCAACGTTTCAGCTTGATATCCCAAATTGGAATGATTGGAATAGCTCACATTTAAAGTCTTGTCGAATTGTAGCTGAGTCTAACGGAAAGGTTGTTGGTTGGTCTGCGCTTTCTTATGTTTCAAATCGTTGTGTTTATCAAGGAGTGGCTGAGGTTAGTGTTTATGTTTCAATGAATTCAGCTGGTAAACAAATAGGAACAAAACTTTTAGAAAAATTAATAATAGAAAGTGAGAGAAATGGAATATGGACTTTACAGTCTGGAATTTTTTCTGAAAACGAAGCAAGTTTAAGAATCCATGAGAAAGTAGGTTTTAGAAAAGTAGGATATCGTGAAAGAATAGGGCAAATTAGAGGTGTTTGGAAAGACAATATCATTTTAGAACGTAGAAGCAATAAAGTTGGTAATTAATGGAAAATATAGGGTGCGTAGTTTATACAGAAACAAGTAGTGGGATTAAAGCCGAATGGGTATTGTCAAATAATGGTAAAATAGATAGTGGTACAGGAATAGGTATAAGGTTAAATCCAACAAATGAAACGAAAGAATTTGTAGGAGAATATATGGTTACATATTCAGATATAAATGGACTAGAGTCAGCAAAACTAAAATTAAATATTTCATTTGAATCAGGTTGTTATAAATTAATATGGATGCATAATGGAGAAATAACAGACATTGGTATCGGAATTATCAATAATAACAAATTAAGTGCAGGTTGGTTTAAAATTAATAAAAAAAACAAATGAAGAAAATCGGATTAATAGGAGGTATGAGTTGGAAATCATCTCAATTGTATTATGAAATTATTAATAAAAAAGTGCAAGAGCATTTAGGAGGCTTGCATTCAGCTAAATGTATTATGGAATCAATTGATTTTGCAGAAATAGAAAGGCTTCAAAGTACTGACGATTGGGATTCATTAAATAAAATAATGATGGATTCAGCCATAAATTTAGAATATGCTAAGGCAGATGTGATTTTGATTTGCGCTAATACGATGCATTTATGTAGTGAGGAAATAACTAAAAACGTTTCCATTCCTCTTTTACATATTGCAAGGGTTACCGGTCAAAGAATTAAAGAAAAAAGTCTTAATAAAGTATTGCTACTAGGAACAAAATTTACAATGGAAAAAGGTTTTTTCAAGGACATTCTTATTAATGAATTTGGTGTTGAGACAATTATACCAAACGAAAGGGATCGTAACATAATTCATAAGATAATATTCCAAGAACTCATTAAAGGTAAAATAGAAACTAAATCAAAAAAAGAATACCAAAGAATAATTAATGAGTCTATTAAAAACGGAGCTGAAGGTGTGATTTTAGGTTGTACAGAAATACCTCTTTTAATAAAGAGTAAGGATGTAACTATTCCAGCTTTTGATACAACTACTATTCATGCTGAAAGTGCAGTAGCATTTGCTTTAGGATAATCTGTAATAATAAAAAACATGATAAAATTTAACATAGAAGATGCTGTAAAAATACTTCAGCGAACACCAGACTTGTTAGGACTTCAACTTTTAGGCTTATCTGAAGAATGGATTAATAATAATGAAGGCGAAGATACATGGAGCCCTTATGATGTAATTGGTCATTTAATACATGGAGAACAAACAGATTGGATGATAAGAGCAATGGTAATACTTGAAGCTCAGGACAAAAAATTCAAACCATTTAATCGTTTTTCTCAATTAGAATCTGATCAATTAGAAAGCATTGAAAACTTATTATCAAAATTTAAGAATTTAAGAAATAAGAATTTAGAAAAGCTTAAAAAACTAAATCTTAATCAGAGTCAAATGACACTAGTAGGTGTTCATCCAGACTTCAATGAGGTAACACTACAGCAGTTATTATCAGCTTGGGTAGTTCATGATTTGGGACATCTAAATCAAATAAACCGTGTATTAGCAAAAAATTACAGAGATGAGGTAGGGCATTTTATAGATTACTTAAACATATTAAAGCGCTAAAAACACTAATTATGGAAGAACATTTTAAATTATCAGATGCTGATTTTGAACAAAACTTCATTGATTGTAAATTAAAACCATCAAACTTTACACATGTAGCACATCTAAGAGTAGCTTGGATTAATATCAACAAATATGGTATTGTAAAAGCTGAAAAAGAAATTCAAAAGCAATTAATAAATTTTGCAAAGTCTGTGGATGGTTTAGATAAATACAATGTAACCGTCACTATTGCTGCCATAAAAGCAGTATATCACTTTATGCTAAAATCAAATTCTAAAGAATTTAGAGGCTTTGTTGCTGAATTTCCACGTCTTAAAAATAATTTCAAAGAATTAATGGGCTGTCATTACGGGTTAGATATTTACAACTCAGCAGAAGCTAAGAGTGAATTTATAGAGCCAGACTTGGTTCCATTTGACTAACGATCTTAACTATTTAATAAACGATATATCACATATGAAAATTAATAAAGCAATATTAGTATTAATCAGCTTGACGCTGTCTTGCTTAAAAGACAATAACAATAATATGAATGAACCTATAAATGAGCCAATAGATGCTTCTCAGTTAGAAGTGAGCTAGTGACTGGTCTTGGTAAGGCGTCTGTATTACTTTTTAATGGTAATGATTTATATATAGGTGAGTTTGATGATAGAAAGGTTTCTAAAATCGATATTACTGAAACTTCACCAACTACAGAAGATGTAATTTCTGGTTCAAATGTTTTAAGTTCAGTTGGAGGTTTAGCAATTAATGGGAATGAATTATTTATTGCAGAGCCAAATACATATAAAATATCAAAAGCAGATATTACTACTGCTTCATCAATGGCTACTGAAGTTATGACAGATTTAGGTAATCAGCGTAATTTGGTTGTTTTGTAAATGACTTATACATAGCAGAGTTTTCTAATAATAAGATTTCTAAAATAAGCATAAATGATGTTGCACCAACAATTGTTGATGTAGTTATTGGTCTAGTTGAACCTACAGCTGTAGCCATCAATGGAGACAACTTATACGTCACAGAACTTACTGGAGAAAGTATATTAAAATTTAACCTAAGTAATTAAGAATTCTTAGTGAGATTTATAAAGAACTATAATATCAAAACTAAAATAAAACTAACATAATGTAAAACTACTAATCAACCAATAAGCACATCCCAAATCGCTATTGGAAGAAACATATTTAAAAATCATCCAAACATATAAAGAACAAATAAAAACTATAGAAGAATCCGATTTAAATGAATTTTCAAATGTCGAAAACGGGATAAATACCTCTAGAGAATTTTTACTTAAATTAAGAAATGAAGTAAAACAAAATGGCTTTAAAAATGTTGAAATTGAAATATACTTTTTTAAAGAACTTAAGCCTTATATAAACGGTAGATTAGTTTTTTATTTAAAGTTGTATCAATATTTAATAGAAAGACCAGCAGGTAGTATTTCAAAACAAAGAAAGTTCATTGATAGTTGGCTCGAAAGATTACTTCAAAAAAGAAGAAGCTATCCAGATTTCGAAAGGTATTATTATCAAAAAGATTACAAGCTAGATAAGTACTATTTCGTCAGAGGAAAAGACAGTTTAGAACTCATATCTGATGTATCTCATTACTTTTCAGATCCCGATTTTTCAACGAGTCATGATATTCTAGTAGCTAGAATATTAGTAAAAGAGTTATTTATTAATCATCTCAATTTGGAGTTAGATCACTTACGTAACAAGGAGCTATTACTTACTGTTGAAGAAGATAATCCGGTACTGCTAGAAAATTTGTCATGGACCGCAAGTAAAACAGATTTAGTTGAATTAATTTATGCACTTCAAGCTTCATTGTCAATACGCAGCGGACAAGCAGACATTAAGAGAATGGCTTTGGTATGCTAAAACTATTCGATATAGATTTAGGTAATTTTTACCGAACATACCTTGAGATAAGAGAACGTAAAATGGATAGAACAAGATTTATAAACTTACTTAAGCAAAGTTTAGAAAAAAGAATGCAAGATGATGATCAAAAATATTAATCAATAATAAAACAATTTAATATGGAATTAGAGTATTTAGCAAGTATTAAAAAACAGTTTGAGTATTATAAGTCGGTAGGCGAAAAAACGTTTGCTCAATTGAATGACCGAGACTTTTTTTGGCAATATAACCAAGAGTCAAATTCAATAGCAATAACTGTTAACCATTTATGGGGAAATATGCTATCACGCTGGACAGACTTCTTAACCAGTGACGGAGAAAAAGAGTGGAGAAAGCGCGATTTAGAATTCGAGGATGTTATCAAAACCAAAGAAGAACTTTTAACCAAATGGAATGAAGGTTGGCAATGTCTTTTTAAGGCTTTAGATTCAGTAAATGAAAATAACCAAAACACCAAAGTATTTATACGTAACCAAGAGCATACAATTGAGGATGCAGTCTATCGTCAATTAGCACATTACGCATATCACATTGGGCAAATCGTTTATGTTGGTAGAATGATTAAAGCCAATAAATGGACAAGTTTAACGATACCTAAAGGGGAGTCCTCAGCTTTTAATCAAAAGAAGTTTTCGAAAGGGAAACATAGTGGGCATTTTTCAGACGATTTAAAATAAAAGAATGGTGAAGATATTAGAAACAGAAAGATTGATTGTTGAAGAAGCTAGATTGTTAGATAGTAGTTTTTTTATGAAACTTTTAAATAGTCCAAACTGGATAGAGTTTATTGGTGATAGGGGTGTTAAATCTTCGTCAGATGCTAAAAACTACATAAAAGAAAGTTTAATAAAATCGTATAATAAAAACGGTTATGGTTTGTATAAAGTAAGTCTCAAACAGAATATGCAGCCTATTGGAATTTGTGGTTTTGTAAAACGTGATTATTTGGAATCTGCAGATATTGGTTTTGCCATATTACCAGAATTTGAAAGATGTGGCTACACGTATGAAGCTTCAAATGCAATGATGGATTATGGAAAGTCACCACCTTTGTAACGCGCAAGGTGTCCATCTGCGCTTTTGTAAAAGGAAATATCACCGATAGTTCCTTTCAATTTAATAATACCTGTTTGTTTAGCCATAATGCTCTAATTTTTTGATTATAAGAACAAAAGACAGTAGATTTATAAAAGAAATCAAAAACACATAGACATCCATTCCAATTGATTCGTTTTATGCCATTAAAGGCTATATAAACGGTGCCATGATGAGGTATGGATAAAGTATAGATAGAGTATTAAATGAGAATAGTAAGAGCTTGTATATATCCAAAAGACATCCAACGCATCACTGGAAGAAGTGAGCGCTACGGACGCAAGCTTTTAAATGACATTAAAGCCCACTTTGGCAAGAAGTCATATCAATTTATCACTGCAGAAGAATTCGCTGAATATAGCGGTATTAAAGAAGAAATTGTAAAACAATATTTGGTCTAAATATCATAGTATTTGATGTAATTTGTATAGGATTAGAACCTTAAAATCATTATTTTTATTAAGTACGAAAGTTCATTTACAATTAATCAAATTCAATAGATATGATTACAATTCGGTTAACACTTATGTTTTGTTAATTGTAACTAATTGATTTACAAGCATAGGGTAGTGGTTGGTGTCATCCTGCCACCCCGACAAGATGGAGGTCGTCACGCCTGAAGCGTGATCACTCCCGACCAAAAAGCCTAAAATCAATTGATTTTAGGCTTTTTATTTTTTATATCTTCTCTTATTCAACACGCGTATAACTTTCCCCGTGAAAACGATTGCCATCATCATCTAGTTGGATTTGTTGATACGCTTTCTTTTCCATAATCAGTTCAAAACGAAAAATTTGTGTAGTATCTACAACTTTCATCATAGGGCCCGACGCGTATTCCAGACGCTCTTCGAGCATCCCGTCTTTTATGCTATAGGTTCCATATCCAAACCATTCATTGCTGTCTGACGGATCATTACGGGTCCACATCACCTTTCCTTTACTATACATTTTGACCTGTCTATATCCGTTTTCATTTTCCATGGTTTCTGATAAAGAGCCGTCTTCATACATTTGCTGATTTTGGAGCTCCCAAACCCCTTCTAAAGAGACTTTTTCGTCGGTTATATTTCTTCCATCACCCAATACGAGTGTAGCAACCATCAAGTAACAACTAAACATTAGTAATGCTTTCATAATTTTGGAGTTTTAGTGTAACATTGGTTATCACCCAAATGATATAGTCAGAAACCCACCATCATGTTCATCACATAGTACTAAAAGAAGAAGATCTATATAGCAGTATACGATACCTGTATGGTCAAGTTTTCGTATAAAATTTGAGTTTGTTAAAAATGAGTACTATAAGGTACAAAATAAAGTGCAGAATATAATGCGTCACTTCATTTATAAAATTGGCGTAGATGTGTCTTAAAAATGGGTTGTGTATTATTCTTGCTCCAGAGTGATATATCTCCTTATGAACGTAGGAGTTGTACGCTTTCACGTAAGTGAAATTTATACTGAGCTCGACGAAGCACAAAAGCGTATACTCCTTCAAAAAACATTACAGATCTTCTATCGAAAGGGGAGCTTGCTTTTCTTTTTCTGTCAGAATACGTTTTATAAACTGATGTACATTTTTATTTTTTGCTTCAATTTTAATACAATACGTATCTCTGTACATACTGTATTCCTCAGATTTCCCCTTGTAAATAGTAAGCTTCCAGTACGGAATGACCAACGCATAGGATTCTAATAGCGATCGAAAACCCACAATAATTCCGTTAGGGCGTAATTCAATATTGCATTTATTTCGATACTTATCGAGAGCGAGTAAATTTTGAATTTCGATGCTTGACGTGGTGATGATGAGGTGACCTATCCCAATGCCTCCTTGTTTAATCCGTTCCAAAAAAGAAAAAGGCTTGCCTACTTCGGCATCTATCTTCTTGCGAATTTCTGGGTTGTTATACGATACGTTTAATAGCATTTTCTTTTTCTATAAAAATACGAAAAGCGAGTTTAAGAATGATCATTTTTAGGTAAGATAATAATACGAATCACAAATGATTTGTATGCCTTCTTTTCCAAAAAGGACTTTCTTTCCAACGGGTTTCTGCACTGTAAAATACATTTTTGTGATGCAGGTATTGATCCCAAATGGCATCTAATTGCTGGGTGTATTTTTTTTGAAAGTGTGCTTCTTTACTGCTATTGGGAGTATGTACACTATCTGATTCAACTAATAGCTCTTTTAATTGCATCGCATTTGCCATCGCATGAAACATGCCTTGTGACGAAAGCGGATCAAAACTAATGGCCGCATCTCCCAAGGCAGCCCATTGCTTTCCTACAACCTGTTCCAGTCGTGTTGAGTTTGCCGCAACAGTGCCTTGAAACTGTATCGATTCTTTATTGTTTTCTAGGATAGTAGTGATTTGGGTATTTCCTTTTGAAAACTCAAGAAAGGAATTCAAATCTCTAAACGTATTTCTATCAACCAAATCCGAATCTGTTTGAAAAGCAATAACGCGTTTATTCTGAGGAATGACGGCACTATACCACCAGCCATTCTCTGTAGCGGTAATGGTACTCATTTTGTTGACTTCTGTATTTGGGAGCATGAGCCAGCAAGCGATAAGCTTATCAATATGAAAACGTTTAATCCCTAGACTTCTAGCAAAGTGGGACTGCCGTCCTGTGGCATCAATCACAAATTTGGCGTGTATATGCTGTTCTTTATGATCGTCAGTTTTTGTAGTGACGAGCCATTGGTTGGCTTCAAAAGAACTGCTATGTAGCTTGGTTGGCCAGATACACTGAACACCTCTCTCCATCGCTGATTTTCTGAGGAATTCCTCAAAAGCTTTTCTGTTCAGGCTTTTACTCAACCCATCTGGGTTACGTAAATGATCTACGATATGTACTTGATCACTTCCCCAATAGGATTGCATCCCTAGATTTTGAATATAGAGCTCTTCTTGATGGGATTGTACACCGTCTAGTAAATTCAGTTCTTTAAGGATTCTTTGTGCGGCTGGGGCTAGTGATTCACCAATCCGCTCTTTAGGATGCGCTAGTTTATCAATTAAAGTAACGGTATGTGTATCTATCAAAGCGATGGCGGCAATGCAACCTGCAATACCGCCACCTATGATGAGAATGTCTGTTTCTATATGTGTCAATGAAAATTTCTATTTAGGCATAAATCGCTCAAAACGCACCATTTTTTCGGGAACTCCCACCGATTTTCTTGGTTGTTTTTGATGTTGTGTCGTTTTAACCTGATCTGCTTTATGCGTTTTGGAAGCTAACAAATTTAATAATCGCTCTACGCTAGGCGTGATTTTATAATCGGTTGTTACTTCAGTTTCAATTAAGGTGAGTAATTGATCTTTTGCACCTTCCATTAAGAATTGCTCGTTCAATAATTTTTTATGCGATAAGTGCTTTACCGTAGTTTCTAAAAGATCTCCCTCTTTTTTACCCATACGCTTTTTACTACTCATGACCTTTTTCAAGTCTTTCATCGTCTCAGCGAGTAAGGCTGCTTGTTGTTTTTCACTAGGCACAATACCGATTTGCATTTCTGGCGGAAAATTAGGATTGTCAGGTACGCCAGGTCTTGCTTGAACAACGGCCAGTTTATCAAAATACTTGACCATTTTATTGATCTGGTTGGTCTGCGTTGGTGCTTCTCCGTCCATTGGTAAATCATCTAGCCAGAAATAACGATAGGCAAACGCTTCTCTTCTTGTTTCTTCTGGTAAATTTGGATCTACTGCTTCTTTGTAGCGTTCCTCACTTAAGATATTATTAGGCACTCTGGCAGGCCAGAATGTCGGTAAATAGGGATCATACGATTTTGTATATCCATCTCTACAACTGGCGGTATCTGTTTGCCAAGGAATGGCCATCCAACGGGTAATCCCTCCTGGAGGTTGTCCTCCTAATAGCGGACCCGCAGACATAGTAATGACACCACTATCCATGGTAGACCCAAAATATGTGGTGTCTGTTTTTGGCGTTTTTGGTGCATGTTTTAATCTAAATGGTGCTGAGTACATTCCGGATGTACGCATAGGCCATGTCATCTCACAACCGGGATGAAAGGCATCGGCTAGACAGAAATCCATGGCTGCTTTAGTCAACATGTCGGGTTGTTCTGATACAGGTATTTGATTAATATCTGTAATAACAGCGGCGCTTAGTTCTTCAAAATCAGCATCAAAATCACCAGTCACCCATTGATCTAAAAAGGATAATTGTAATTTGGATAAGGTCGAGTGTTGACGAACGGATCCTTGTGTTGGAATCGAAATCGCATCTCCATACATCCACGGCCATAATTGTGGTGCTTCTGCACCAGAAACCTCAT
>CAYGQJ010000084.1:15348-20529 GCA_964351845.1 uncultured Flavobacteriaceae bacterium
GCATCTCCATACATCCACGGCCATAATTGTGGTGCTTCTGCACCAGAAACCTCATAACGACGGAAATTATTTGAAATCGTACGACGCATTTCATAATTAGCAGACGACGGATCTCCTAGTCGTTGCACCCATTCTGCAGATGTATAGTTAAATTGTCCACCCCAACCAAAAGCACCTGCAAATCCTGCATTTACCCACTGTAAGTTGGTCATTCGTTCAAAAATTGGTAAGATGTCTTTTGTAAATGAAGGTCTTGCCGGGCGTTCTAACATTCCCGATTGTACCGCAACATCACGCATTAAATCCCACATGGTACGCACTGATTTTTGTAATGGTGCATAATCTGGTGGGGCACACACTACCCAAGCTGGATCTACATTCAGTTGTACGCCTTCATATTCTACCTCGGCAGTGATTGGGCCATCTGAAGTGTCATCGTACCAACCTTCATTGTTGGCAAAAGTAACAGCAATATTACCATCAATGTTTTCTGATTTCCCATGGCCGCCTAACATAATTAAACGTCCTTTTTCATCCGTATGCATTTCTCCTAAATACACATCTTTCGATTGAAATTTTCCTTCAAAGGTGTGTCCTTTTTTGACATTTGGTTTTGAGACACGCTGAGTACCTCCATCTATGAATAACGTACTTCTGTCTTTCACATCAATATTTCGCAAAAGCGAAGGTGGAATATCTGGATTGCTCGCATCCGGGATATCCAATGCAATTTGAAATTGATACCAAGATGCTTTTTGATTGGCTAAATGTGCATGCCACGTAATGTTGGCGTTGTCAGCTGTTAATTCTTTAACGGCTTTTCCGGCCGCATTAAATCCGTAGATTCTGAATTGCGCCGCTTGGCGTTTTAAAGCACCTGTTTTATCTCGATACGCGTATGGATCTTCTTTTACTTCAGGTACATCTACGAGCGGTCCTAAAAAGTATTCGTTTTCACTATTTCCAACACGTGTGATTCCGATAGGAGGGTAGATGCCTGCTCTCACAATACAATCATCATCTTCATCGGTATTTCCTTGAAAAAACGGACATCGTTGTTTTGGTTCTTGTAATTGCTGCCCATTGGCTTGATGGCGTGTATTGGCGCTCGCTTCATACACTGTCTTACGAACTTCTGCGATCGAACCTAAGGGTCTGTGTGCGGCAAGTGTTCTCCAGATATTAAAGGATAAGTTAGCACCAAAATCTGCTTGACCAATCGCCGTTACATCTTGTTGTGGGATATGTAATTCTGCGATACAGATATATGGACTTTCTTTGGTACTCCAAACCACTTGCGCATCATCGAGCGGCATAGTTTTGTCATTCGTTCGTACCTGAATTTCAAATCTAAATTTGGCAGGCCCATTGCGAAGGCGTCTTTCTAAATCTAATTTTAAATAATTAGGATCATCAAAAGGAGCTCCTTTAGGTGTTCCTTTTTCTGGAACTAAACGGTATTTTACAATCTGTGATTTTCCTAAATCAAACGGAAGGATTGCCCAATAGTCAGCGCCTAAGCAACTTCCTTCTTCTTTTGCCATGGCCGCGAGAATCCGACCTACTTCTGGATGCTTGTCTATGTAGGCATCATAATCCTGATCGATAACACCTGCGGTTGTAAATGCACACATTTGTTGCGCATCTTTCGCAAAAAAGCGATCGATATTTTGAAAGATGAAATCGGCGGTGTCGCCTTCACCAAATAGATTTCTTCCTTTTACTCCAAAGAGTTTTAGGCCAATCCCTAAAGTCGAATGTAAATCGGCTGAGGTGGGTGCCGTGTCACTTGAAAAACGCATCGCACATTCGTACGAATCACCAGCAAAGATCCCTACTTTGTATTTTTTTGGAATGTCTTTATTAATCACAAAATTACCATATGCAATTCCGTGCTGTTTTCTAAAAACGGCACGTTCAGCAGGCTTTTGGCCGTTTTCAATTCTCGTTTTTTGCCCCATTTCGACAAACATCTCTTTGAGACGTTGGGTCACTACTTTTGTAGTACCATTGCTATCCCAGCATGTTACATCGTTTGCGGTGGGTTTATCTATGTTCTTTTGATCGGAGGATTTTTTACTCATGACTTTTGGGTTAAGATTTTGGTATATAACGGATTAAAAATTACAAAGAATCTTGTGAAATATGTAGGAATAGAAATAGGTATTTTGAAAAACAGGTAGAATTACGTGGTTTTTACGCGTAGTGAGTATGTGACCTTAAAACCTGCGTTTAAGATGCGGTTTGAGAGATGATTCTTCTTTTTTTTACGCGTTTGTTTTTTCTGTAAGTGCATTATTTTCCTCTTAGATATACGCATATATTATGTCGTTTTTGCGCTATCTTTGCGTTTAGAAATGCCCGTGAAGACGGGCATCTTACATCTATTAAAATTTAAGAATTCATGTCCTTACAGCAAACGCTTACTACACAAGTACAAAAAGCCATTGAGACCTTATATCAAGCTACTCTTGAAACCGTCGAGTTCCAAGCAACTCGTAAAGAGTTTGAGGGAGATATCACCGTTGTTGTCTTTCCGATGTTGCGTGTGGTGAAGGGAAATCCAGTACAAATAGGGACGCAAATAGGCGAATTTCTAGTAGAACATGTCGCTGAGGTAACTACATTTAATGTCGTCAAAGGATTCTTAAACCTAGTGATTGCTGATGGGTATTATGTAGATTTCTTTAAAGAGATTCAGAACGATACCGCATACGGAACCAAAGCACCAGAGGGTAAAGCGGTAATGGTAGAATATTCCTCTCCTAACACTAACAAACCGTTGCACTTAGGACATGTTCGTAATAATTTATTAGGGTACGCTGTCGCGAAAATCATCGAAGCCTCAGGAAAAAAGGTATATAAAACTCAGATCATCAATGATCGTGGGATTCATATTTGTAAATCGATGCTGGCTTGGAAACGTTTTGGAAATGAAGAAACCCCAGAAAGCACAGGGCTGAAAGGGGATAAGCTCGTTGGGAACTACTATGTGAAGTTTGATCAGGAGTATAAAGAAGAAATTAAAGAACTTATTGCATCAGGCAAAACAGAAGAAGAAGCAAAAAAGGAAGCACCTATCCTTCTTGAAGCGCAAGACATGCTTCTTAAATGGGAAGCAGGTGATGAAGAGGTTATAGCGCTCTGGAAGAAAATGAACCAATGGGTGTATGACGGATTTGCAGTGACCTATAAAAACCTAGGGGTAGACTTTGATAGTTTGTATTATGAAAGCAATACGTATTTATTAGGAAAAGATAATATCGCCGAAGGATTAGAAAAAGGCGTATTCTATAAAAAAGAAGACGGCTCTGTGTGGTGTGACTTGACCGAAGATGGCTTGGATGAAAAGATCGTGCTCCGTTCTGACGGAACAGCCGTGTATATGACGCAAGATATCGGTACGGCGATTCAACGTGTGAAAGATAATCCAGACGTGGGCGGGATGATTTATACCGTAGGGAATGAGCAAGATTACCACTTTAAAGTATTGTTCTTAATCCTAAAAAAACTTGGGTATGATTGGGCAGAAAACTTATTCCATTTAAGTTATGGGATGGTCGATCTTCCTTCTGGTAAAATGAAATCCCGAGAAGGTACTGTCGTAGATGCCGATGATCTCATTACCGAAATGGCAACAACTGCCGAAACCCTCTCAAAAGAACTTGGAAAACTAGAAGGCTACTCTGAAGAAGAGAAGCAATCACTATACAAAACGATAGGCTTGGGAGCGCTTAAATATTACATCCTAAAAGTAGATCCTCAAAAACGTATTTTATTTAATCCTGAGGAGTCTGTAGAATTTCAAGGGAATACAGGGCCTTTCATTCAGTATACCTATGCACGTATCCAATCCATATTACGTAAAGCAAAAACGCTGGACGTACGAAGTACGATTACGACCACTTCGCTTGAGCCGAAAGAGAAAGAACTTCTAAAATTAATTCAGGAATATCCCGCTACTGTCCAACAAGCGGCCCAAAATCATAGTCCGGCATTAATCGCTAATTATACCTATGATCTTGCTAAAGGATTTAATTCTTTCTTTCAAAATGTTACAATTTTAGGTACCGATAGTGAAGAGGAAAAAGCTTTCCGTGTCGCTTTGAGTGGAAAAGTTGCTCAAGTAATTAAAAGTGCTTTTGGATTGTTGGGAATTGATGTTCCAGAAAGAATGTAGGATCTTCAAATAGTAAATTATGACATATCTAGTAACAGATATTCCTTGGCTTCCATTAGTAGTTATAATACTGCTATTGGTTATCGGATTCTTGTTAAACCGATATGTGTTTTTTCCATTTATTGTCTCAATTTTTACATCCTTATCTACAGAAGAACGTGTAGAAATTTTAAAAAAAGAAGCGTGTCTTTATAAACGACATCGTTTTTTTAAAAGTAATGAAGTCATTAAAAGCCCTTTTGAGAAAAGAGATATATTAGATATGTTATTTTGTTTAGAAAGGCATGAATTTATAGAAGCTATTGATTTAAAAACCCATCAAGTCTGCTATTATTGGGTGAAAATCAAAAGATATATGATGTTCTTTCCATTCACTAGTAAAAAGGTATTCTTAGAAAAAGAAACACGAGCAGACGTGATCTCTTCTTATAAAAATTGGACAGACTCAGTCAACACTATTGTTGAGGATACATGTCCAGCTTGTGGTACTTTTTTACAACCAGATGTTGTAACATGTCCTGATTGTGATCTTGAATTTATCTAGCCTATAATACGCTTTCGTACTTCGTAAAGTTCAGTATATATTTCTTTTTTACTCGCTTTCGCGAAAGCGGACTCACGCATAGTGCTAGCTATCAATTATTTAAAAATGTTAAATCCAATCTTAATGTAGGGATTTTATCTGCTGTTTTGTATTTTTAGGTAATTAGTAATCTTAAAAATAGATAGTTATGAAAAAAAAGAATTTAAAATCATTAACACTTCAGAAGGAGTCAGTCGCAAGTTTAAACAAATTAATAGGGGGTAACGGATTAGAAGAAGTGACATGTTCATCAGGATCTCAGCATAATTCGCAATGCGGTTATTCTTGTGATCCTGCTTTATGTACCTCAAAAGAACCTTGGGGCTGTTAATAAGAATGAACAGGTAGTGATCTTTTGAAAATAAGATGCCTACTCAGCTATATAGAAATAGCGAACCTAGGTTCGCTATTTTTTTGT
>CAYGQJ010000085.1:0-20022 GCA_964351845.1 uncultured Flavobacteriaceae bacterium
ACTCCTCAACTCCTCAACTCCTCAACTCCTCAACTCCTCAACTATTCCTTCCCTCTATAATCTGGCGTATTCAACACCGTTTCTAGTTCGGCTTTTGAGTTAATCATATCTAGCATGGCTTGTAAAACAGCATTTTGAGCCGAGTATAATTGTGTTTGTGCTTGTCGTAATTCAAAGCTTGTTGCAATCCCTTCTTTGTATTTGATTTGATTTTTTTGTTCGATTCGTTCTGCTAGTTTTAGATTGCTTTTAAACACTTCAAGATTATCAATAGAAAGTTGGTGTTCACTTTTTGCTTGTTCATACGCAAGTCTGATTTGTTCTTGTGTGTAATCAAAATCACTTTCGGCTTGTTCTAGTGCTATTTTTGCCTTTTGAGTACGCGCACTTCTCGCTCCAGAACTGAATAAAGGAACATCAAGTGTCAAACCAAAGATAGAAGAGGCAAAATAACGCTCATCACTATCAAAAAAGTTAAACTCGTTACGCCCTGTTGATGTACCTACATTAATAAATCCTCGCAGACTTGGCAGGGCTTTACTGCGTTCTAATTTGAGTTCTAAAGAGCGTTGCTCTGTAAGATTAAATGCAATCTTATAATCTACATTTTTTTCGATTTCTGGATTTTCTTGAAAAAGCCCTAATCCTGGTTTTGCTAGGGATGTAAGCGTGTCTGTAAGCTGTGTGTCTGAGGTGATATCTACCCCAATCGCTAGATTGAGCATTTGGATGGCAATCCCTTCAAGGCGTGTCGCATTTGTTTTCTGATTAAGCAGTTGGCTGTAGGTAATTTGTAATTGCTCTACATCTTCTTCTTCGGCAAGCCCATTCTCATAAATAATACGCGTTTCATCTAGATTTTTTTTAACGGTCGCAATATTGCTGTCTAGAATCGCTAGATTTTCTTGGGTGATCAGTACACTTCCGTAGGCATTGATGACGCCTTTTCTGATTTCTAATTGTGTTTTTTCATTCGCATTTTCAGAAAAATCTAAAAAGGCTCTTGCAGCCTGAAGCCCTACAAGGTAGGAACCGTCAAAAATCAATTGCGTTAATGTGGCTGTAGCCGAAGCATTTTGTGAAGTTCCAAAGGCAACAGGTGTGAAGGTTCCTGGGTCTCCACCAAAAAATTCTGATGGGATAAAGGATACCGGTTGCTTGATTTGATTTTGGTAATCGATCACTCCATTAATTTGAGGAAGACCCGAAGCGGTTGTTTCCCATTTTTGTTTAATGGCAATGGCGATATCTCTGCGCGCATTAATAGCGGTTTTATTATTATCTAGCGCATAGCTGATCGCTTCTTCTAAAGAAAAACGAGTCTTGTCTTGTGCTTGAAGGGATAGCCCAGATAACAATAAAAAAATGATTAGGATTCTTGTCATTACTCTTGGTTTGATTGGATGAGTTTGTTTAATAATTTTCGACCTTTAGGCGTTACAATACCACGCAAGTGATACTCTAAATACATGTCATATAGAATGTGTGGAGGAAACTCGGAAGCGGGAAATATATCGCCGTCTTTGATTCCTGTCATACCCGTAAAATAAATACGAGCTACAAATTGAATATCAATATTTTCTCTAAAAAGCCCTTCGTCTACACCGCGAATTATATTTTCTACCATGCAATCCTGCATAAAGTCATATTGCTTTTTACGTAGGGTTCTATGAATTTTTGGATAGTATTTTTGGAGCTGGTACATAGGAGAGGTGCGCTCCCCTTTTAAATGTTCCAACACAAAGCGTTTGATGTCATAAAGCTCTTCAATTGGATTTTTTTTATGCCCAGTAATCAGATCGATGCCACTACAAATCATATCAAAAATTCCAGCAGCAGAAGCTTCAATAACAGCTTCTTTATTACTAAAATGACTATAAATCGTCTTTTTTGATATCGCCATTTCCTTAGCGATATCATCCATAGTAATGCTTTTAAATCCTTGATTTAGAAATAATTCGGTAGCGGTATGTAATATTTTGTCTTTCATAAATTGCTGTGCAAATGTACAGAGGAAACTTTAAAAACTATTAAAGTTTCCAAAGTTTTTACGATTATTTAACATTTTGGAGTGCGCTTTCGCGAAAGCATACCTTTAGCCATAACCTAGGAAAGCTTATTTTTGTGTTCAAATTTTTTTGTAGATGTTATCCGTACTTGAATACTCATCCCTATTTATAGATTACCTGAATCAACGCTCTTTAGATAAAGAACCAAAAAATCTATACGAACCTATTAATTACATCCTTGATTTAGGAGGAAAGCGTCTACGCCCTGTACTCACATTGATGGCAACAGAGCTCTTTGAACAACCCTATCAAAAAGCACTCGATGCTGCACTAGCCATTGAGATTTTTCATAACTTCTCTCTGGTACATGATGATATTATGGATGATGCTCCCTTACGTAGAGGGCAACAAACCGTGCATGAGAAGTGGGATATTAATACAGGTATTCTTTCTGGTGATGCAATGCTTATTCTTGCCTATCAATTATTTGAAAATTATGAAGGTCCTATTTTCAAAGAATTGGCAAAGTTGTTTTCTAAAACAGCGATAGAGGTATGTGAAGGACAACAATATGATGTTGATTTTGAGACGAGAGATGATGTGACGATCCCTGAATACTTAATGATGATCGAGTATAAGACCGCTGTTTTGGTAGGCGCTGCGCTTAAAATGGGTGCTATCGTTGCTGGAGCTTCAATGGAGTGTCAGGAGGCGATCTATAATTACGGAAGAGATTTAGGAATTGCCTTTCAATTACAAGATGATTACTTAGATGCTTTTGGTGATCCTGAGACGTTTGGTAAACAAGTAGGCGGTGATATTATCGAGAATAAAAAAACATTTTTATACCTCACGGCTTTACAAAAGTCAGCTAAGGATGAGGCAAGACAACTAGAGCATTTGTTTTCAATCACTCCCATAGACCCGTCTGAAAAGATAGAAACGGTAAAACAACAGTTCATAGATAGTGGGGCTGCAAAAGCCACACAAGAGGAAATGGAAAAATATACCGAACTGGCTTTTCAATCGTTAGAATCGGTAGCGATCTCTGAGGACAAAAAACAACTGTTACGTGACTTCGGAATGAACTTGATGAAACGTACTATGTAATTTTTTTATACGCTTTCGCGAAAGCGTACCATCTATTTTTTACCACCCATAAAATCACTTCTTTGTGTGAGAATCGTTGCGTCTTATACGCTAACGTACGGTACATCTAAGGATTTCTTTTAGATGCTTATCTGCAATTTATAGTGACAAAAAACGCCCTAATAGTTTCTTTGAGGATACCTGATTTTTAAGAATACTTGTTTTAAAATGTATATCAAGTGATGACCTTTTTAAAAGGAATCGATGTATGAGTATAAAGCAAATTATAGTCATGAAAAAAAAGATATTACCTATGCTATTTGTAGGGGTTGGTATACTCCTTATCGCTTCTAGTTTTTTAACAGCAAAAAGTAGCAAAGGAGAGCTAACGCTAGATATTATCAAAACAGAAACCCTGATGCCTGCTGCGCATAATGTATACAGCAATGAAGAAGCATTGGATGGTAAGTATTACCTCTTCAAAGCCAAATTAACGAATGAGACCAATGCGACTTTGGAGGATGTAATGATCCGCTATCGTATTCCTGGATACATTGAATGGACGGAACTAGACGTAATTGGTGAGATGTTTAGTGGTCAAACTGCTTCTGTACGTGCTTATCCTAAATTTAATGAAGAGATTGCTAAGAAAATGACAGAATCTGTCGAGAAGGCAGAGATTGAAATCTCTTGGGACGGCGCTGAAGAGGATGATATTATTGAGGAAGAATTTAGTTTTAGAATTGCAGACCGTAATGAGTTTAAGTTTACAAATGTTCCTGCTGCAGAGATTATAGGTTGGGCAGACGTGCATAATAATACCGAATTACTGGCATGTTTTGTAACACCGAACGATCCGATTGTAAAATATTATACTCAAAATATTCAGGAGAAAATGCTGAAAGGGGAATCTGCAGGAGTGACAAAAGATCCTAAAGAAGCCGTGCGTTTTTTAACGGGGATCTATGAAGCCACTCGACAGTCGCACATGGTGTATAGTGGAACCAAGATGATTCCAGAAAACTTAACAGATATTTCTAAGTTCTCTCAGAGTAATCGGTTGCCGAGGGAAGTGATTACAGGAAATACTGGCTTGTGTTTAGAGCTAAGCTTATTGTATGCGAGTGTACTTTCAAGCGCGGGCATTGATCCTATTATCTTTTTAGTTCCCGGTCATGCATATCCTGGTTTCAAAATGAACGGACAGTATTATGCCATTGAAGCCACAGGGATTGGAGGTGAAGGATTAGGAGGAATTCAAAGCGTAGAGAACGCTTTTGAAACGGGAATGAAATCCCTTACTGAGTTTTTTAATAAACAACAACAGGGGGATGTGAGGTATAAGATGGTGGATATACACATAGCCAATCAACAAGGAGCAACTCCTATGGTGTTAAAAGATGATGCTTTCTTACGTGAAAAAGTAGATGAAATGGTAGCTGCTTGGGGAGGTGGGGTTCAAAAAAGTTCAACAAAGAATGGTACATACACGCCTTCTAGAAATACAACACCTACTCCTAGAAGATCTAACGCATTGTCTGTGACCATTCCTTCTTCTTGGCAAACCGTACGAAGTCCTTTGGCAGATGTGCCTATTCTTACGGCATCTGCGATTGCTCCAGATCAAACAACCTCTATTTCTGTTTTTGATGTTCCTACAAATGATGTAAATGAAGCAATGAATGTCATCCGAAACTATCTGTATACCTATGGGCAAGAAATTGTGTATCAGTTTAATGGAAATCAAGTCTCAGGACAAACCTACAGCAGTATGGGCACCTTAAACTGGGTAGGAAAGACATTGAGACGTAGTAATGGAATCCGTATCGTAACGGTAGGAGCACCAGATTATCTATATGCTCAAAATTCAACGATGATTAACCAACTGTTTAACACTATAAAGTAATAAGCAAAATGAAAACAACGTATATACTCATAGCATTCTTACTATTCTTTGGGTCTTTACTTCAAGCGCAAGGCATACTTCCCAGACAGGAAGTCAACTTAGACCAAGTAGAGGCACAATACGGACTTACAGGAGAAGATGTATTAGTCATCATGATTGATCGAGGCATCGATTACAGACATCCTGATTTTATAGATGAAAATGGAAACACACGATTGCTGTATCTATATGATATGATTGATCAGAGTGGTGCTGCTGACAATGAATTTGGTGTAGGAACTATATTTACAGAAGATCAGATTAATACGTCTCTCGAAAATGGGGGAGATCCTTTGTCTACCGATAGAGGAGGTCATGGCACGGCTACTACGGGAATTATATGCGGTAATGGAAGTGGGACTAGTTCAGGAGAATTTAAAGGAGTTGCTCCCAATGCGAAAATTATTAGCATCAAATTGGTGCATGATTTTTTCCCTCCCTTTGCAGATCAGCCAGGGCAAGATAGTTTTTACAACCCTGCTTATATCCCGATTGCATTAGAATTTGCAGCACAAAAAATTGAAGAAATAGGCCTTCCCTCTGTGACGCTGATGAATATTGGATCTATTGGAGGTCCTACAGATGGGACAAGTTCGTTAAGTCAAGCTATTGAAGATTTTATAGCCCAAGGACATCCTTTTGTCAATGGAACGGGAGATGATGGGGGTAATGATAATCATGCGTTTAATACCATCAGCCAAGGAGAAACGATAGAAGTCGAAATTCAAAAAGGGGAAGCAGGAAATCTTCGTCTTGACTTGTGGTATGAAGAAGCTGATCGATTTACAGTGAGTGTCGAACGCCCTAATGGAGTGGTAGAAGGCCCTTTTGCACCTCCCGCAGGTCCTAATGCTGTGGCAGATCAAAGTTTAGGAGATATTTTTATAGGACATCGAGGGGCGAATGTCGAGTTTTTTGGAGCAAGCTCTCCCCGACGAGAATTACTCATAGATTTTTCAGGAGCTACAGGAACGTATAAAGTCATTCTGGAAGGGACAACCATAGCTGGGACAGGGGAATTTCACGCCACGTTAAACCCTTCATTATTTAGCAATACCAATCGGTTTTTAAATCAAATTGTACCTGGATTTAATATCAATGACTTAGCCACTGGAGAGAATGTAATCAACCCAACAGATTATGTAGTAGATAACTCATGGACAGATATCAATGGGGTGTTTAGAGATATTACAGGTCAAGGGGAAGATGGAGAGTTATGGATAGGGTCTAGTGAAGGCCCTACCCATGATGATCGATTAGGAGTAGATTTTGCAGCACCAGGTGAAGTTTGTTATGGTGCCTATATGCCCAACACCTTTTACGGTAATTTTGAGTTTAATATCGTTGAAAATAGTAATGGATTATACGGGATTCAAAATGCGGTAAGTGCAGCAAATCCTTTATCAACAGGTATCATCGCTTTGATGCTAGAAGTCAACCCAAATCTTAGTCCGCAAGAGATTAAAAGTATTCTTCAAAACTCTTGTCGGGAAGATGCACAAACGGGTACGGTACCAAATCCCATTTGGGGATATGGAAAATTAGATGCGCTCGCAGCTATAGAAAACACACAAGCAACCTTAGGGGTAGAAGAAGTGATAACAACGTCTGTTTTAAAATTTCATCCAAACCCCTCTTCGGGAAAAATAACCATTGATGTGTCAGCAGTTAGTGAACATATAACGGTCATACAACGATCTGTTCTTGGACAAGAAATCGCCAGAAATCGTATGTCAAATACGTCTTCTATTCAAATGGATATTATAGGTGCGCCTGGAATCTATTTTATAGAAGTCCAATTACCAAATCAACTTACTGAGATTTTAAAAATCATAAAAAAATAAAACAGTTATGAAACATATAAACTATTGGGTAGTCGTCATTTTTTGCATGAGTTGTTCCTTCGTACTAGGGCAACAAGCCCAACAAAAAATAGAAATGCGTATTGATTCTATAGGGAATGCAAAAATTAATATGAGCATGACCATGAATGCGCAACAATGGCAACAGTGGACAAGTACCTTGGGGAATAATCCTGCGGCGCTCAAACGAGAGGTGGAGCGAGGGATGCCAGGTTATTTTCTTGATGATTTTAAATTGGAGAAAAATGACATGGATCGATCTTTTAATTTAAGCCTCAAAGCGTATGGCGTATGTGAAATTGATAAACGAGGTAATTGGATGATAGATGTAGATCAGGAAAATGCACAGCTTACAGAGCTAGCGTATAATAAATTTATGTTTGTGAGTAGTCCTCCAGAATTGGGCGGACAAGTACAACAAACCTTTTTGGTGACCCTACCAGAATCAGGAAAAAATATAAAAGTAGCTAAAGATGCGTATGGGAAAGATGTATTTAAATTTTCGATGGACGCTCCTTCTCAAATGGGTTTTGGAGGAATCCTACAATGGGCAGGAATCCTTTTTGTAGTGGCTGGTATAGGTTGGATGCTTAAAATGAAATTGACATCATAATATTTAAACAGCGTAGCGCAAGAGATTCCTATACGATAGGATTTGTATTTTCAAGCCTTTCTATTATCTTTAACAGGTAATGCGTGGGGACATACACTTAAATCACTCTTATCAAAAAGAACTCTTGCAGGCTATCAAAGCCAACGACGTAGTCGTACTCCAAAAACTATATACAGACAATTTTCCGAAAGTAGCCTCCTATATCCAAAAGAATAATGGAGACAAGGAACAGGCAAAAGATATCTTTCAGGAAGCGATGGTGGTGCTTTGGAAGGCCGTAAAAGCAGAAAAATTTAAAGCGACCAATGCAAGTGCTGTGCAAGGATATCTGTATACAATCGCAAAAAATAAATGGACAGATCACTTACGATCGGCAACCTATAAAAAAGAAGTGTCATCAGATGGGGTGATAGACCTAGCAGAGGCACAAGAGACCCAGCTGGCAAGTGAAGATCTTTATGATCAAAAATTACAAAAAGCAAAACACGCTTTTGCACAATTAGGAACTGAGTGTAAAGAACTCTTGACAAGATTTTATTTTAACAAGAATTCTTTTGAGGAGCTTGCTCAGGACTTAGGATTAAATATCGCTTCTGTAAAGAATAAAAAATACCGCTGTATGCAACGTTTACGTTTGCTGGCAACCCCCAAAAAACAAGAATTATGAGTAGTGCGCAAGAAGAACATGACCGTATTGAGAAGTATATACTCGGGCAATTGGAAACCGTAGAAAAAGAAGCCTTTGAAGCACGGTTACAAACGTCTCCAGAATTACAAGAATTAGTAGAAGATCATAAAGTCTTGTTAGACGCTATAGAAGCCCAATCTCTCATAGAGAATATGGAGCAAATACACCAAAAGGTCTTTGCAAATTCTTCAGCTTCAGAAGAGAAGAAAACCTATAGCTTATGGAATATGAATTGGGCAAAATATGGGATAGCAGCTTCTATAGCAGCACTAGTTTTATGGGGCGGGTATACGCTTTCGCGAAAGCAAACAACAGATGAACAGCTATTTGCTTCTTATTTTACACCCGATCCTGGATTACCCACCACCATGAGTTCTACAGATAATTTTACGTTTTTTGAAGCCATGGTATCCTATAAACAAGGCGCTTATGCCGATGCGATCGCACAATGGGAACCATTACTAGATAAAAAGCCTAAAAATGACACGCTGAATTATTTTATAGGGGTGGCACATCTAGCAAATAATAATGAAAGCGAAGCGATCACTTTTTTGCAATGGGCAACAGAAAAAGAGCATAGTCAATTTTTGTCAGACGCCTATTACTATCTCGGTTTATCCTATTTAAAGAAAGGAAATCAAGAGAGTGCCATACGCTTCTTTACGCTGAGTGAACATAAAAAAAGCAAAGAGCTTTTGAGTATCCTTACACCCTAAGTATCCTATGAAAAGTGCACATACGTATATGAAATCCTTCATCTTGAGCATAGGAATGCTCTTGCTGTGGAATACGATGATCGCACAACAAAATGAAACTAGCGTAGTTGACTCATTAGGCACCTATCTCACTGAAGGGAAAATCATGAAAGCAGAGACACTTCTCGCTAACGAAATGGCTAGGTATAAAAACACGCCAGATTCGCTATACGCTTTGCCTTATTATGTGGGTAAAATAAGCAAGATGAACAACTCCGTTGCGGTAGCACAACTTAATATGGAGGGCTTTCTAAAACAATTGGAGGTAGCAGGAGCAAGTGAGCGAACACGATATCTTGCCAAATTGAATATGGCTGAGTTTTATGACGAAATAGGAGCTTCAGAAAAATCACTTAACATTACAGAAGAAGCGCTTACGCATGTACTCAAATCTGATGAAGTCACTAAAGAAGAAATAGGGAAGGTCAAATACAATTTAGGTGCTAGTTATCTCACTGCTGGAGATATGCCAAAAGCGGATAAATGGTTCCGAGAAGCTTTAAAAGAGTATACGGGATATACACAAACGAGCAAAAAGAAATTGTCAGACGGCTATAATGCTATGGGGGCTATTATGTGGATGTCTTCAAAACTAGACAGTGCTACTTACTATTATGATCATGCGTCAAGAATTATCAAAGAAGCTCCTGGAGACAGCTTAGAAAACCTTCATTATGCCACGGTCATTCAATCGAATGTGTCTCTTTTAGAACATTCACAAGGACACATCAATAAAGCCTTAGAGATTCAAGAAGAAGTCATCCGCAATTATGAAAAAGTAATAAGAGGGATTAAAGATCCTGAATTAAAGAGTCGCGCACAACGGTATCAAGCTAGAGCCATTTCCAATTTGGCTTCATTTTACAATGAGTTAGGAAACCTCACGCGCGCAAATCAATTAATACGATATTCATACGAGAAGAAGAAAGAATTTTTAGAACCCCTAGATGATGATCTAGCAGCGACACTCATAAGGATTGGGCAATCTGAAATATCATTAAGGACTTTTGATAAAGCATTACAAAGTATACAAGAAGGACTTGCCATATTTCAACAAAAAAAAACGATAAGCCCCTATTGGGAAGCAACCGCATACAATGGGTTGGCAAGTATTTATAACGAACAAGGGAAATACGATAGCACCGCTTATTTTTACAAGAAAGCAGCCCCGCTCTTTGAACAAGCCTTAGGAGAAAATATTGATGCCGAGTATTTGTCTTATTTAGGAAATAAATCCTTGTTTGAGTCTGAACAAGGGCACTATGAAGAAGCCTTGAAAACAGCACAAAAATCATACACCTATGTGCTAGATAATAGCGGGGCAGAAAGTTTGAATATGACAAAACAGATGCTTAATCTATCTAAGATATATATAGCATCAGAAACCTATTTTAAGGCTCGTTATTGGAGCCAAAAAGCAGATAGTCTTCTTCAACAAAAATTGCGTTTTGCATCATCAGCTATAGATTCTATTCAACTTGATTTTAATCGCCCTTTACTATTGCTGTTAAAAAATCAAGCACGTTATAAAAGTGAGGCACAGCCTACAGAAGTGGCCTTGCTACAGTTAGTAAAAGAGTTGGAAGAGGGCATTACTATTCTGGAAAGACGTATGGTCATTGCTTTGACGCCAGCAGATGTTGATCAACTATTGTCTGAATACAGACACGTAACTAATTTTTTGAAAAGACTGTATCTAGATCTCTATCAAAAAACTCAAAAAACAACCTATCTCATTGCTTTAATGACGATGCATGAGTCTGGTATCTACAATCGTATTAGAGCGAAGCTTAATTATCAAAATGTAGTCGCTATTTCAGGAGTTCCTCAGGAAGTACTTCAGGAAGAAAAACAACATAAAGAAGCTCTTTTGGAACTATTTTCTGGGGCAGAAATGACGGAGTCGTTATCTTATTTTGAAAAAGAAAAACAGTGGTACAGCTTTCAGGATATGCTCAAGAAACACTATCCTAAGTATTACAAAATGCGCTATGAAACCATTCAAATCGAAGCAGAAGAGGTTATTCAATCTGTACCTGAAACAACGAGTGTGGTACGTTACTTTTTTATAGAAAAAGAACTGTATGCATTTGCTATTACCCAAGGAAAACAATACTTGATTCCATTAGATTTTAATGGGTTGCAGGCTATAATTTCTACTGTCGTAGATCAGCAGTTTGATGAGGCGATGTTACTAAGTCATGTACACACCTTATACAACCGATTGTGGAAACCCATAGCAGCTCTTGGACTGACTAAAGATGTCGTTATCATACCTGATGGCCCTTTGTATAATTTGAGTTTTGAAATGTTGACTCCCGAAAAAGTTGAAAATTACGAAGACTTGGCAACCACTAGTCTGCTGAATGAACATGATATTACGTACAATTTTAGTTTGTTGATGATACAACCTACCGCATCAAGATCATTACAAAATAATTTCATTGCGTTTACCCCAGAGTTCACAAAGGGGATGAAAGAAGATTACAAAGTAGCTCTTGTAGATTCCTTAGATATAGATCAGACCTATTTGACCTTATTACCTCAGCCTTTTAGTGTAGCTGTTGCTCAAAACTATAATCGCCTTTTTGATGGAGATCATTTTAAAAATAAGGAAGCCACCAAGCAGTTATTTATAGAAAATGCAGGGGAACATAAAATTATACATATTGGGACACATGCCGAATCCAATAATATCCGTCCAGAGTTATCACGATTAATTTTTGCAAAACCTGCAAAAGGGAATCAGTTGATGGAAGATAACTCCTTATATACCTACGAAATTTATAATTGTAATCTAACAGCAAACCTCGCCATATTAACAGCTTGCGAAACCGGAAAGCCAACCTATCAAGCAGGTGAAGGAATGATTTCTTTGGCACATGCATTTACATACGCAGGAAGTGAAAGTATTTTAACGAGTTTATGGAAAATAGACGAACAATCTAGCTCGTTGATTGTAGGGTATTTTTATGATAATCTTGAAAAAGGAATGCCTAAGCACGTCGCTTTAAAAAAAGCGAAACAACACTATTTGCAAACGGTAGAAGGCCGATTATTACAGCCTAACTACTGGGCAGGTTTAGTGCTAATGGGAGATAATGCCCCTATTGATATTTCACAAAATACCATTGGTAAAGTTCTTTGGTATAGTTTGGTAGCTATCGTTGTTGTGATAGTAGGTGTTTTTCTACTCAGAAGAAAAAAACGAAGAAATAACGTTTAAAAGTACACTCGTACAAAAGGCTGCCAAGCCTCTGCATAAATACCATCACTGTTATCAAATAAGACGTTATAGCGAGCGCCAATAGTCACCCCTCCATACCGATACCCAGCCCCTAAGAAAAGCGCTGTATTATTCACGTCATTTGATTGACTTTCTCCAAGACCATCAAATTTTTGTGTCCCAAATAGTTGTTCTAATTCTCCAGAAAGTTGAACTTCTGGAATTGGATTGGCAAGAAAAATACCACTGATACCATAGAGGGTAGAAGAAAAATCACCAAATTTTTGATAATTGAAATTCAATCCAGGGCCAAAAGCAATGTATTGATTGTATTGATATATGGCACTCGGGGCTACGGTGATTTGCGTATTGTTATTACCAAATGCAAGACCTAAACCACCCCCAAAACGAACGTTCTTCCAGAACTCGCTTCTTGGTTTGGAAAGAGGGTCTTCTTGTGCAATGGCTTGATCTTGAAAGCTAAAAAAAAGAGCAAATACAATGAAAATAGAAAGGTTCGTTTTTAGTTTCATAAAACTGTTTGTTAAAATAATCTCATAAATATAGGAATTATATACCCTAAAATGTTAAATATCGTATTTTTGTATCTCTATACGTCAGTAAGACATAGATTATAATTAACAATGGATAGATTTTCGTTTCTAAACGCAGCCCATACAGCTTATTTCTCAGAGCTTTACGATCAGTATTTACAAAACCCAGACAGTGTTGAGCCTAGTTGGCGTGCCTTTTTTCAAGGTTTCGACTTTGGGATGGAAAGCAGTGATGCGGTTTCTGATGAGGTAGGAAGCACCCCAGTGGCAATCCCTGAGAGTGTAAAGAAAGAGTTTGACGTAGTTCGTTTAATAGACGGATACCGTACCAGAGGACATCTTTTTACAAAAACAAACCCTGTAAGAGCGCGTCGCAAATATGAGCCTACTTTAGAACTTCATAATTTTAACCTATCCGATGCAGATTTAGACTTAGAATTTGAAGCAGGGTCTATTTTAGGATTAGGAAAAACTAGCTTGCGCCAAATCGTACGCCACTTAGATGCTATTTATTGTGATGCAATTGGAGTAGAGTATATGTACATCCGTAAACCCGAAGAGCGTGCATGGATTCAAAATTGGTTAAATAACAATGATAACCACCCCTCTTTCTCTGCAGACGAAAAGAAGCATATCCTTCATAAATTAAACCAAGCCTTTTCTTTCGAAACCTTTTTGCACTCCAAGTATGTAGGGCAAAAACGTTTTTCAGTCGAAGGGCTAGATGCATTAATCCCTGGATTGGATTATCTAATTGAACGCGGTTCAGAAAAAGGAATTCAGCAGTTTGTTTTAGGAATGGCTCACCGTGGTCGTCTCAATGTATTGGCTAATATTTTCGGAAAATCACCTGAAGCTATTTTTAGCGAGTTTGATGGAAAAGAATATGACGAAGATGAGCTCTTTGATGGAGATGTAAAATACCATATGGGTTGGACCAGCTTTCGCGAAAGCGATAAAGGAAACAACATCCGTATGGATTTGGCACCAAACCCTTCGCATTTAGAAACGGTAGGTGCGGTGATTGAAGGAATCACAAGAGCAAAGATTGATACAAAATTAGACGGAAACGAAAAAGCAATTCTTCCGATAGCGATACATGGAGATGCCGCTGTAGCGGGTCAAGGAATTGTGTATGAAATTGTACAAATGTCACGACTAGATGGATATCGCACAGGTGGTACCATTCATATCGTAGCCAATAACCAAGTAGGATTTACGACAAATTACCTAGACGCGAGATCTTCTACCTACTCAACAGATGTAGGAAAAGTAACACTCTCTCCCGTACTTCACGTAAATGGAGATGATGTAGAAGCCGTATGTCATGCCTTTGCTTTTGCGTTGGATTTTAGATTGGAATTTGGACGTGACGTTTTTATTGATATTTTAGGATATCGTAAGTATGGACATAATGAAGGTGATGAGCCTATGTTTACGCAACCAATGCTTTATAAAGCGATTAAGAAACATCAAAATCCAAGAGATATTTATGCTGATCGTTTAGTAAGTGAAGGTGTTATAGAAAATGGATATGTAAAGCAACTAGAAAAAGAATATAAAGGCGATCTTGAAGAAGATTTAGAGGCTTCCCGTAAAATAGATAAAACGGTTATTACAGAGATTTTGGCAGATGACTGGGAAGATTTCACACCTGGGAAACTAGAAGATATCCTTGCACCTATAGACACCACCTACGATCAGGAAAAATTAAATACCCTTGCAGCCGGAATTACAAAATTACCTGAGGATAAAAAGTTCATACGTAAAATAGAACGTATCGTCGCAGATCGTCATAAACAATACACAGAAAAAAATCAGTTAGACTGGGGGATGGGAGAATTACTCGCCTATGCTAGTTTAATGGAAGAAGGTTTTAATGTTCGTATTTCAGGACAAGATGTAGAGCGAGGGACTTTCTCTCACCGTCATGCGATTATCAAAACAGAAGACGATGTAGAAGAAATCAATCTTCATAATAGATTGGGTGTAAAAGGACATATGGATATATATAATTCGCTACTCTCAGAATATGGAGTGGTCGGATTTGATTATGGATATGCCATGGCAGCACCCAAAACGTTAACGATCTGGGAAGCACAATTTGGAGATTTTTCAAACGGTGCACAGATCATGCTAGATCAGTACATCTCTGCAGCCGAGTCCAAATGGAAAACTCAAAACGGACTTGTGATGTTATTGCCTCACGGATATGAAGGACAAGGGTCAGAGCACTCAAGTGCGCGTATGGAGCGATATTTACAACTCTGTTCTCGTGATAATATGATCATGGCAGATGTGACAACACCAGCTAACTTTTTTCACTTATTGCGTCGTCAAATGAAGTGGAATTTCAGAAAGCCACTCGTGGTGTTTACACCAAAATCATTGTTAAGGCATCCACTTGTGGTGAGCAGTAAGGAAGAACTTGCGACAGGAAGTTTCCAAGAAATACTAGATGATACCACTGTAGATAAGAAGAAAGTGACTTCTCTTGTATTCTGTACGGGTAAATTTTACTATGATCTTTTAGAATACCGTACAGAAAAGGGTCGTGAAGATGTTGCTTTGGTTCGTTTAGAGCAGTTATTTCCATTACCACAAGATAAAATTAAAGAAGTCATTGCCACGTACCCAAATGCGACAGATTATGTCTGGGCACAAGAAGAGCCTAGAAATATGGGCGCTTGGGGATTCATGCTCATGAACTTTGATCAGGTCAAGTTACGCGTCGCTTCCCGTAAAGCATATAGTTCACCAGCCGCAGGAAGTAGCACACGATCAAAGGCAAGACATAAAAAAGTAATAGAGAGTGTTTTTGAAACACCAAAACAACAATAAATTCCCGCGAAGGCGGGAATCTCATGAATACGAGCATTCTGCGCAAGCGGGAATCTCACAACAATCAGATTTCACGCAAGTGGGATCTGATACTAATAAAGAGTATTTTTGAAGGGGGTATGAGACTTCCTCCTTCGAGGAAGTTTAATTAATAAGTCCGCTTTCAAGGAGTGAAACGACGCAAAAGTTATACTGAGCGACGTTGAAGTACGGAAGCAAAAACAGGATAATAAAAACAACTATGGTTTTAGAAATGAAAGTCCCGTCACCGGGAGAATCCATCACTGAAGTAGAAATTGCACAATGGCTTGTTGAAGACGGCGATTATGTAGAAAAAGATCAGGCGATTGCCGAAGTAGATAGTGATAAAGCAACATTAGAACTTCCTGCGGAAGTAAGTGGGGTCATTACACTTAAAGCAGAAGAAGGAGATGCTGTAGCTGTTGGTGCCGTAGTTTGTCTTATTGATACAGATGCTGAAGCACCTGTAGGCGATAAAAAATCGGAGGCTCCTGTAGCGAAGAAAGAAGAGGCAGCTCCTGCCCCTAAAGTAGCAACTCCCGCTACAAAAACATACGCTTCTGGAACCCCAAGTCCCGCAGCAAAAAAGATTCTAGATGAAAAAGGAATGACCGCAAGTCAAGTCGCTGGATCTGGTCGTGATGGACGTATTACCAAAGAAGATGCTGTACAAGCAACTCCTTCTATGGGAACCCCTGGCCCTGGTGTTAGAGGATCAAGCCGTACCAAGTTATCGATGTTACGTCGTAAAGTAGCAGAGCGTCTTGTAGAAGCTAAAAATACAACGGCAATGCTTACGACCTTTAATGAGGTAAACATGCAACCTATCTTTGATCTACGTAAGCAGTATAAAGAAGATTTTAAGGCAAAACACGGGGTTGGATTAGGATTTATGTCCTTCTTTACACTGGCTGTGGTGCGTGCATTAGAAATGTATCCTGCAGTCAATAGTATGATTGATGGAAAAGAAATGCTCACGTTTGATTATAAGGATATTTCTATTGCAGTGTCTGGTCCTAAAGGATTAATGGTTCCTGTGATTCGTAATGCAGAAAATCTTTCATTTAGAGGCGTAGAGAGCGAAGTAAAACGTTTGGCCATCAGAGCACGTGATGGACAAATTACGGTAGATGAGATGACAGGAGGTACCTTTACCATCTCTAATGGAGGTGTCTTTGGATCTATGTTATCTACACCTATTATCAATCCACCGCAATCAGGTATTTTAGGAATGCATAACATTGTAGAGCGTCCTATTGTAAAAGATGGAGAAATCATCATAGCGCCTATTATGTTTGTAGCACTATCATATGATCACCGTATTATTGATGGAAAAGAATCTGTAGGGTTCTTAGTAGCTGTAAAAGAAGCACTAGAAGACCCAATTAATTTATTAATGAATGGAGATGTAAAGAAAGCATTAGAAATGTAGCCTTTATACACATAACTATATTAAAAAAACCGAGCCAACAGGCTCGGTTTTTTTTGTCATGAAAGACTATAAATTTTATTCTATTGCTTTATAATACGTTTTACAATAAAAGATTCTTTGGTTTGAATATGGATAAAATAAATACCCGAAGAATATTTTTTTAAATCTATTTGAATATCTGTACGATTATCTGTTATTTTTTGACTTTCTAGAACTCGACCATCTATATCTATAACGGTTATTTCTTTTATGAAACTATGAGCACTGTTTTCTATAGAAAATGAATCATAAGTAGGATTAGGGTATATTACAATGTTATTTTTATTTGATGTTATATCAGAGATATTTAACACACTACTTAAATCGAATACACGTGTGTGACCAGAATCTATTCCATTTACACCGTCATTAAATGTGGCTCCGATAGCTACTGTATTTCCTATTGAAGATAATGATACGGCTCCTCCAAATAAATTTGATTCAGCTTCTCCTTCGATAGTATTTCCTACTTGTACCCAATTGTTATTTTGTCTTTTGAAAATTTCAACTTGACCAGAATTTATTCCATTAATTCCATCATTAAACCTAGCTCCAATAGCTAGGATTGTACCGTCGTCACTCAAACTCACGGAACTCCCATATTGTCCATCACTTTCTTCTCCATCTATATTTTGGCCTATTTGCGTCCAAGTATTATTAACATTTTCAAATACACGTACGTGTCCAGATCCAATTCCATTAGGATCATTACCTGTAGGCGAACCTATTGCAATGTTAGTCCCATCAGAACTCATGTCAATTGAAAATCCAGAATTGTCTCCAGCTGACTCTCCATCGATATCTTGACCTATTTGTGTCCAAGTGTTATCTATATTCTCATAAATGCGTACGTGTCCTGATGAACTGCCATTACTATCATTAGCAGGAGCTCCAATTGCTATAATAGTACCGCTGTCATTTAAACTTACAACTCCAGAAGTGTCATTAGTATCTTCTCCATCGATATCTTGTCCTATTTGTGTCCAAGTATCATTTACATTTTCAAAGACACGTACATGACCAGTTCTGGTTCCATTATCATTTGACGCGTTAGTTGCTCCAACTGCTAAGATTGTTCCACTAGCATTTAGATCTACAAATGCACCAAATAGATCAAATAGATCTTCTCCATTTATATCTTGTCCTACCTGTACCCATGATTCATTTATGTTTTCGAACACTCTTACTTCACCCGTATCATTTGTACCTTCTAAACGAGCACCTATAGCCACAATTGTACCCTCATTATTCAGGCTTATAGATGCGCCAGATTCATCACCAGTATCTTCACCGTCTATATCTTCTCCAATTTGTATCCAAGTGTTATTGATGTTTTCATAAACTCTAACATGACCAATTGTAGAATTATTATTATTCCCATTACGATTTGCTCCAACTGCCACGATTGTTCCATCAGAACTTAAACTTACAGATCTTCCTGAGCGATCTCCTTGATTCTCTCCATCAATATCTTGTCCTATTTGAGTTTGAGCAGTTGCCGTCATGATAGCAATACACATAGCTAATAAGAGTACTCTTTTTTTCATGTCTTTTTATATTAGGTAGTTGCCAAATGTCTATGATTTGATTTTGATTTACAAATAATTATAGTGTTTTAACTTTTTAAGAAAATGAGTAGAAATGGCTTACTATTCTTATACTTTGATTTTATTAATACGAGATATAATAACATATCATATAAAAAATCACAGATAAATAAGATTATCGAAAAATAGACATGAATTAGATACGAGTATTGTGGTAAATTGACACGTAAAAAGGAGGAAGTGTCATAGGAAGCCTATAAATACATAATACCTTTAGTGTGTCAAGAACTACCACTTAAAAAAAGACACATGAAAAAATCAATTACTGCAAATTTTGAACAAGAGATGAACACCACACGTCGTTTTTTTGATGTGATTACGGATGATTTTTTTACCTATCAACCACACGAAAAATCGATGGATGCAGGAAAGCTGATGAATCATATAGCGATGATTCCTGCTATCGTACCTGCCATTGTTAGTGGGTCAGAACTGAATTTTAATCAGGTGCCGCCTTCTGAACCTGCAACATCAAAAGAGGCAATAATTACACTTTTTGAAGCTAATGTCACCCAAGCAAAAAATGCGCTGGAACAATGGGAAGAAGATCAGCTTACAGCTCCTTGGACATTAAAGAATGGAGAAACTACCTTTATAAATGAAGCTCCTAAACAAGATGTGATGCGTAATTTAATAATTAGCCATACCATCCATCATAGAGCACAATTAGGTATGTATTTACGTATGAACAATCTCAAAGTACCTGCTAGCTATGTAGCGTCTGCAGATGAGAGTTTGATATAACTTTATAGGATTGTTTTGTAAATAATAAAAGACCGAACATACTTTCGGTCTTTTTTGTAAAATGGTTTTGTGATTCCCCAATCAATAGGCCACTTTAAGGTGAGAGTTTTTGTGTTTTAGGCGCATTCAATTATCGTATGATTTGTCTTTTAATACTGATATTTTCTTGTGATTTGCATGGGGTACATGCTATTACGATTAGAAAAAGTAGCGCCTTCTAAAGAAGTTCCCGCTGAGTAATTTGTAAAAAATAAACCGAATAAAATGAGCAGTAGGCTGGTATTCTTTTTCGTTAATTACATTTTTAAGCATTATTTAAAAAGTGTTTAAATTATTTAGTTATTAGGGAGTTTTGATTGTTTTTTAAGTAATAAAAGACCGAACATACGTTCGGTCTTTTTTATAAAATGGTTTCGTGATCCCCCAATCAATACACCATTTTAGGGTGAGTGTTCTTATCTATTAGGAGCACCCAATTATTGTATGATCATTTTTGGTGATCGTTTTTTTCTTATACTACAAAAATACTCGTAAGAAGTGTATTAGTATATACGTACCTACTGCAAAAACTACGTAGGGGTACGTAGTCCTTGAAAT
>CAYGQJ010000086.1:0-2073 GCA_964351845.1 uncultured Flavobacteriaceae bacterium
CTCCTTCGAGGGAATCAAGGGAAGAGCGGTGTCAAAATAGAGTAGTACTCTAAAATAGAGTGTTACTCTATTTTTTGTTTGAGTTTACACACGAGACGACTAGATTGTCATTTCGAGGGAAACGTAGTGACGAGAAATCGCATAACAGTGAGTACGCCTGAATGCGCTTTCATTCAACCCAATAACCCAATAACCCAATAACCCAACAGCTAGAACAACTCTATCTATACGGAGGGCCAGAAACCCAACCCACAATAGATTGACGTACCCCTTTGGTGATCGGGGTGACGCGATGTAAAATAAAGGATGGGAATACAATGATCGTCCCTTTTTTACGAGGTGCATTGACGACTTCTTTGTTAATCATAAACTGTAAATCACCGCCTTCATATTCATCAGGATCGGATAATTGGATGGTCATACTTAGTTTTCTGGCTGAAATACCACCCGGCCCAAAATCCATGTGCCAATCAAAAAAATCACCTTCAGAATAACGGGTTAGTTGTAACTCTTGATGAAATCCTAATAAATCAAACCAATACCGTTCATTGTTACAGTTCATGGCCAGCCCCGCTAGTTTATTATAGATCCACTTATTTTCATCGGTATCATCAATAAACATCACAGAACTCTTTCTTAGTGAATCATCTTTGATATTTTGATCAGAAACGGTTGCTTCTATGGTTTTTTTATCATCCCAAAAATTGAGGATTCTGTCTATTTCATGCGGTAGAAACAACCCTTGATAGTATACATATTCGGCAAAATTATGTTTAAGAGGAAGACCAAAGGAATAGTTAATGGACATAGAAAATGATGATGTTTTATAAATTTAAAATAATTTTTCTTTAAACTTGCTCGTGGGCTTGCCACAAAATAGTTTACTAAACTACTATAAAAAAGGCATATAGGCACTTCTTTTTAAAGCAAACGCTGTATTTTTTTGGTTAAAATTGCGTGTGATGTTTTACGGGAAATTGCGCTGGAATATCTGCTAAAGATTCGCCAAGGTTTTGTCGTAAATCGATCTCAATCCCTCTAGCAATGGTCGAAATGGGAACATCATTGGCGGTGCCTTCAAATGGATTTTCTCCTGTTCTACCTATACGCTCCATCGTATGGAAAATCCATGCGACAATCACATAAAACGGAATAGAAAGCCATATAAAATAGGTGCCTATCAACGGACTTGTTTCTATGACTTCATTGCCTATTTCGGCAAATTGAGGTACCAATGCCAGCGGGAGTAACAACACAAAAATCCACATAAAGAAATGATTCAGGGTAGCAAAATGTCTTGGGTATGGGAAATTTTTAATGCGTTCACTCTTTCCTTGTAACGTAAAAAGTTCTTGCAAAACCCCTTCTAATTCTAAAAACGAAAATTCCCAAACAATCCCTTTTTCTTTGAGTGTCTTTAAATGATGTGATTGCAGGTATAAAAGGGCTGTTTGTTTGTTATTCTTGCTCATGACATAGTTGTAATCACTATCAGAAATATACGGTTGTATGTCGGCTTCTAAGGTGCTATCTCTTTCGGGTGGGTGTACATTCCACTCTCTATTTGTTTTATGTTTTCCGGTAGTTTCCCAAGGTTTTGAAGCACGCATGGCATGTCGTAATGCCGTCATCCAAGCAATATGTCTGTAGGTAAGTACTTTGATTTCTTCTTGAAGTGCTTCTTTGGTAACCGCTGTGGTTGCATGCTCGTTGGTAATCATATCTTGTACAAACATTCCAAAGGTTCTAGACGTATTTACAATCCCACCCCATATTTTACGAGCTTCCCAAATACGCCCATACGCAGCATTGTTTTGAAACCCAATAACAAAGGCTACCGCCGTACCAATGAGGGCAAGGGGCGTCCACGGAATTTTTAACCAAGCAATATCCAGAAAAAAGTGTGCTGCAACCCAAGCTGTGATGATAAAAATAAAGGCAAACGTTTCAAATCTCGTCCACCAAGCCATTTCCCAGGCAGTGTATGTTTTTTTAGTGTGCATTGTATAAAGATATGAAATCTGTGGAGTCTGCTTTCGCGAAAGCGGTGAAAGGGGAACAGTGAAATGTTAA
>CAYGQJ010000086.1:2173-20022 GCA_964351845.1 uncultured Flavobacteriaceae bacterium
TTTTAAGGATTTATTTTACGTAACTCCACATAAAAGTCGTCTGCGATTTTTAGGTCTTTAATACGATCATCTGCCTTGAAGGTTCTCCATTGTTTAGAAGGATAGATCCACTCTTTTTTGTCATTAATGACCATTTGTATAGGCATATCAAACCCATTGACCACATTGGTATATCTAAATGTGATCTTATTGCGTAACTTCTGATATTCCAAGATGGGAATGTCGGTGGTGCGTAGGTATTGATTAAAGAAAGCTCTTAAATCTTTGTCTAATTTTTTACTTAAATAGCTTTCTACTTGTTTTGTCGTGACTGTCTGATGGCAAAAGGTAGCATTTAAGCCTCTTAAGGCACTTCGCCAACGTTCGTCATCTTCTACAAGCGTACGGAGCATGTGAAGCATATTAGCGCCTTTGTAGTACATATCTGAGCCACTTCCCGTTTTTCGCACCCCATAGGTACCAATGATAGGAATGTCATTTTGAATATTTCTACGTAAGCCTATTACATAGGCTGCCGAAGCTTCTTTTCCAAAATGATAATCCAGATACAGGTTTTCAGAATAGCAGGTAAAACTCTCATGTATCCACATATCTGCCACATCTTTATTGGTGATATTATTAGCAAACCATTCATGCCCCGATTCGTGGATGATGATAAAGTCAAATTTTAACCCCCAACCGCTCTTTGAAAGATCCCGGCCTAAATAGCCATTTTGATATTTGTTTCCATAGGTGACAGAGCTTTGATGTTCCATTCCTAGGTATGGGGCTTCAACGAGTTTAAAACTATCTTCATAAAAAGGATAGGGACCAAACCAATGTTCAAATGCTTCCATCATCATGGGGGCTTGTTTGAACTGCTCTTTTGCCTTTTCTTCATTCCCCTCAATGACCCAATATTCCATATCTAGCGGCCCTTTCTCGCCTTGATATACCTCTTTAAAATGGGTATAGTGTCCTATATTTAGATTGACACCGTAACTATTTATAGGGTTCTTGACGGCCCAATGATAGGTTTTGGTGGTTGTCGTGGAGTCCACACCTACAAGACGTCCGTTAGAAACATCGGTTAATTCTTTAGGGACGGTTACATGCATATCCAAACTATCGACTTCATCATAAGTATGGTCTTTGTTTGGCCACCAAACACTCGCACCTATTCCTTGATTAGACGTGGCAATAAAAGGACGCCCTTTAGCATCTTTTTTCCATGAAAATCCACCATCCCAAGGGGCATTTTTAGCTTTTCGAGGTTTTCCTTCAAATCCCATAGTGAGTGTATTTACAGCTCCTTTTTCTTGTTTTTTCTTGAGCTTTACAAAATGTGCATTTCCTTCATGACGTACTTCTAATGGAACCCCATCTTGTGTAATTAGGTTGAGTTCCATCGGAGCCTGCAGATCTATTTGCATTTCATACAAGCCTTCATCAAGAACGGTATACGTCATGGTATTGGTTCCCATAATGAGTTGTGCTTCTGGATTCACATTGACCGAAAGGTCATAATGATTGAGATCCCACCAAACACGTTGTGGTGTAATCGTACCGCGCAATGTATCTTGCCTGTTATATTTCTGACTGAAGACTGTTGTTGATACGCATAAAAATAAAATAACTATGTATTTCATTGGATGTTGTTTTTATTAAATGTAATAGTCAACAGTTATCGGTTAACCGTTAACCGTTAACTGTTAATTCCTAACAATACTATTCGGAAACGCAACGATACTCTCGTGTCCATCTTTCCCGATGGCGGCTACACCAAAAAAGAAATTGTCTACCACAATGCCTTCTAGTTCATATTCGGTGACGTTTCCTACAAGGCGAGCGTTATCCCAGGTTGGGGAGGTAGTATCTCTCCAATAGATTTTATAAGCCACGGCGCCTTCTACAGGGCTCCACGTGAATTTTGCATTGGGTTGCACAATACCACCGATTCCAACGGTTTCTGGGGTAGGAGGTGCCCAGGCGATACTAGCGAGGTTAATCGCATTGACAGCCGTTAGTTTTGCTGCATAGTCAAAGTTGACGTGCTCAAAGGTATCTCCGTAGTTAATACCGTTTTCCGTACGAATATCTTGGTGTTGTTGGGTATAATTTTCGTGTGCTTCCATAATACGAATTCCTGCAAATCCCGCATCATTAAATGGACGGTGGTGTCCGCCACGTCCAAAACGATCCAAACGATAAATCATCATCGGATTCATTTCTGGCATGTAGGTTTTGACAGTTTTGTGGATGAAGCGTGCTAACTGGCGAGAGATCCCATCGACTTCACCACCGTAAAAACGACGTGCGCGACGTTGACGTTCTGTTTCGGTAGGAGGTACGGGTTCAGAAAAGATTCGGAAGCTTCGGTTATCGATCACGCCATCTACACCGGTAATATTTCCGATCATATCATTGTTTAAAATGCCTATGATGTCCCAGTTATTTGCTTTCGCGAAAGCGGCCAATCCCTGCCCTCCAAAGAGTCCTTGCTCTTCTCCTGAAAGACCGACATAAATAATGCTATTCTCAAATTTATATTTAGAGAGCACACGGGCAGCTTCTATGGTTCCTGCCATTCCGCTGGCATTATCATTAGCACCTGGCGAATCTGAGGTATAATCAGTAGGGTCTGTAACACGGCTATCAATATCTCCACTCATGATAATATAGCGATTTGGGTACTTGGTACCGCGTTGGATGGCGACTACATTGACGACTTCGACATCTTTTACAATCCGACCATTACGGCCTTTTTCAACCAAGTCTTTTTGATAAAACACTTCCAAGCAGCCATTACAGTTTTTTGAAGTTGCTTCAAACTGCCCTTTGATCCATCTTCGAGCAGCACCGATCCCACGGGTTTGCGATACGGTATCACTGAGGGTGTGGCGGGTTCCAAAATCGGCGAGTGTTTTTACATCATTCTTGACCCTGTCAGCAGAGACGGCGTCTATAATATCATAGATACGCGTATCCGTTTGTGCGGTAAGGCTCAAAGCTCCAAGAAGGAAGCATAGCAATGGAAGAACAAAGCGTATTTGTAAGGTGGTAGCGGGTTGGTGTTGCATGGTTATGTATTTTGTAATGCGTTTTAAAAGTACCATTATTCGTTGGTGTTTTCTACGTTTTCTGTGTTTTCTGTGAGTTGGAGGGTGCCAAAGATTCCTGCATCGATCCATCCTCTATTTTTATCGTCTCCTTCTACGGGAACAGAGCCTATAAAATTCTCGCGTTGCTCGCTGCTATCATTATCACAATAGGCGAGGGCAAAGCCTAATTTTTGGTTGGGCGCGAGTATTTTTGTTTCGTTGGCGGTATGGTCTACATAGCTGTCTTCATACACAAAGATTTCACATTCCCAAAGCGTCGTATTGCCTGTGGTTTTGCGAGCAGATTTGATATGGCTATCATACAAGGTAGGTACTTCTCCTGGCGCGATGTCCACTACATGTCCGTCGAGAGCTACATGATAGGCAAAGGCATTGTGCGTAAACTGATGTCCACCACCAGAATTATCGGCATCGACAAAAATTTCTAGACAGTCATCATCCCACCATAGGGTAAGCGGGTCTTTATTTTGATCGTATAGGACATCATCTTCTATTTCTGCGATCAGGTACAAAGCTTCAGGCGTCCACGTTAATTTATAACGTCCAGAAAAATCTTCTTTTGTGTATGCTTCTCCGAGCCATCGTTGGTCTAATGCATTCCAAGGGATGTTTTCCCATGCAGGGTCATTTGCTATGCCGTCTATAGTAGGGGTGATGATGGCTTTGGGTACTTGTCGTAGCTGATGATCGGTTTTTGGTAAGAAGACTTCTGCGACATCTTCATTGGACTCTTTATCAAATTTACAACTGAGGAGTGTAGACACACAGAGGAATAGTATAAGCGTATTTTTCATTGTATAGCGATTATCTAATAAACGTGATTTTAGAAATTTTTCCGTTTTGTATTTCATAAATGGCAACGACCGTTTTATGATTTCCGTTTTCGGTGATATATTCCTGATCAATTACTTTGTTCCCTAAAACAATTCTGTTTTTTATGGCTGCGTTTAGATCGAGTGTGTTTGTAAAGTAGGGCTCAAAAATCGCACGGACTTGATCTTTCCCTTTACTGGCTTGCTCGTTAGGGAAATTTAGGAGTTGTATGTTATTACTGAATGCTGCCATAAATGCATCAATATCCCTAGCATTATAGGCTTCTACTTGCTTTTGAACAATAGACTCTGGAGAAACGTCAGAAACCAATGCCAAAAGGCTAGAGGTTGGGTTGGTGCTAATTCTAGTGATGTTATAGAGGTTTGGGTCTTTAAAACTCTTGAACACGCGCCAATTTGTATCAGTTTTAGGATTGAACGCATAAATGGTATTGCCTTTAGGCATTAAAATCGTTCCGTTACTAAGCCAGCACATATCTTCTGCTTTAGGAATGGTTTTGATAATGGTAGCGGTTATGCCAGTAACCGGGTGTATGGATTTTATTTCCCAAACCTCTTTTTCTTTACTGATATAACTGATGAGATCTGAATTAGGGATTTTATGTAAGGAGCGTCCTATCTTTTTTTGTTGAGTGTAATTCGTACCATCTTTTAGGTTGGATACGACTAAGTTTAACCCGCCATCGGCTAGTACAGAGGAGACGAGCATGTCTTTGGTATACCATGCGTGGTAGCCTATGACAAGGTCTTTGATCAACTCTTTGCTTTTTCCTGTTTCAAAATCATAGCGGTATAAGCGTTGTAGCCCTGTAGTGTCTAATCGGATGGCGGAGATGGCTTTTTGATTTGGGATTTTGGTTGGGGAGTACTCACTTCCAAAACCGGTATCATTGATCCAATTGACTTTAGCATCTCGCACATTATAACTTGCAATATCTGTTTGCTGGTTGCGGGTACTGGCAAAAAGGACTTGGTTGTCATTATAAAATGACGGCTGATTGTCATAGCCGTCATTATTTGAGATATTCCGCTGATTTGCCAATTCTAATTGATCTCCTTCTACTATAATATCAAAGAGATGAACTTCTGTATTGGATTGTGCCAAAACAAAAAACGGACTAAAAAGCAGGAGTACTAAAATGCGCATACGGTTGGTTTTGCCCTAAAGATAAGGCATCATACGCTTTTGAGAAACAAAGTAACAAAGAAGTTATTGTTGATGTGGTATACGCTTTCGCGAAAGCGTACCAAGAATAGTCACCACATACATTGTACATCCGAAAATATACCCAAAACTAGATTTCTTCTCCTTACAGCATTCTTCTGACCCCTATAAAGACAAAAATCATCAATGTGTACCACATAAAAAACGGAATGATATATTCTTTTAATCCTGTGATAAGCATCCCACTGATGATGAGTAATTGAAATCCTAAACCAAAGGTAGAGATAGCCGTCATGAGCCATTTTGGGCATAAAGTGCCTTGAGATGCATTTTTGTCTAGTGCATAAATGGTTTTGTCAAAGGTGCTATACAATAGTTTATAGAGGGTAAAAAGGATATTGACATGGCGTTGTTTCTCTCCTTTTAAAGCAACAGGGGTGTCATTTTCAAAAACACGACTTGTCGTATCACCCTGAAGAGAATTGCGAAGAATCACATAATAATAATTGTAAAGTGTACCCTGTAATTGCAGCCCTAAAAAGGCCAATACGGTATATACGATATGGCTGTCTGTAATGGTATGAATGGCTAAGAAAATTAGCAGATTTAAGATAATATCTGAAACAGAGTCTAGATATCGCCCTGTATACGAAGGCGTATTTTTCATTCTTGCTAGCTCGCCATCGGCAGCATCCAAAATGGATTTTAAAATGATAAAAAAACCTGCCCACCAATACTGTCCGTTACGTATAAAAGCAATGCCAATGAGGCCAGAAATAATAAAGGCGATCGTCACATGAATGGGGGTGAATTGGGTATTTTTTAATGAAGACGCAATGACTTTTGCGATAGGTCTTCCATAATCAGAAAGATCTACAAAAGCATAGCGTTCAGGTAATTTTGACATAGGTCTGTAATTAGCGGATGTACTCCGAAAGTTTCCTTATCATCAATGATGTCTTTTGGCAATAAATGAAAAGGTTTAGTACATTTTAATTTTTCACTTCAGTCTGAAAGTCAGCAACGAAATTCTTATCAATAATTCCTCTAGCAATGAAGGGATTATTGATAGCATAACTCAACAAGTACAATTTTTTATTTTTCTTGTAAATTTAGGGTTTTTAAAGGTTAAAAAGCGACTTATAACTCTTTTTTATTGTACGCACGATGTGCCGTTTCTTGTTGTATTCAGTGCTATTTTCTGATACAGGTGTATATCTTACTTTTTGTTTTTCAACGTCATTATTTTTCAGGCATACTTTCCCGTTTTTTTGAAGAGGTAACGTTATAGGTGTGCTTGTTTATTTGTTTATAAGTCATTGGTTATTAATAGTTAAAATATTTTTCAACTACCGCACCAAATTGTATGAAATAGGGTGTCTTTTGTTTTATTGCTTAGGAACATACGCTACCTTTTTAGAATATTAATCTTAAAAATAATTTATATTATGTTAAAAAACATTTCAAATTTAGGAGCTACTTTAAGCAAAAAAGAACAAGAACTTATTAGTGGAGGATTTAATAGAGGTCGTTGTAATAGAAATTCTGATTGTTATTGTGAATATATAGGCCCAGGAGATACCTATTGCAGTAGTAATGGCTATTGTCAATTTTGGTAAGATCTCCTCTATTGTATGACCATATGAGGTTGTCTAAAAAGCACTTTTAGTTTGTCAAACTGAGCTTGTCGAAGTTTTTAATTTTTTGATTATTCATAATCCTTCGACAAGTTTAGGGTGACAGTTACCTTATTTTGATACTTTTTAGGGCGCCTCTTTATGGCGTATTCTATGTAAGTAATCAAGTTATCAGTCATTTGATAACTACATGTCTGTAATCAGTCATCTAAAAATTACATGTCTCTAAAACGTCGTTTGGTAGAGTCATAAGGAGCATCGGTATCGACCATGCTTTTATTGTTTTTTGGAATGTAGTTTTCCTGGCTTACCGCATCCCAATACGGAACACCTAAAAATTCTGATATGACAATGGCATCTTCTCGAATGGCTTCATACTTTGCATGATCAACGACATTGTAACGGCTCCCATCTTCAAACACAAAATTCAGCTCGTAACTCGTATAGCTACTTTTATCTGTTTTGACATATTCAGAAATGACTTGTAATGCAGCAATTGTCTTTAATTTAATTTGATTTTTTTTAGTGGAACGTTGAAGGCTATTCACGGGTTTTTTAAAACTTTTGTAGAAATATCCACTTCGTTTATCTAGTACTACCGGTTGTAAATGCTTGTAGAGCAAGTAAAAACCAACCGCAGGAAAAATAAGAAAGAAGATCATAAAAAACTTAATGTCATTATTGATGCCAAAAAAACCACTAGAAAAAACCCCCACAATAATGATGAGTGGCATGATCGTAAATATAAGCGCAAATACTAAACCTCCTGTAGAGCCTTTGTAGTGTAACTCTGAGGAAGATATTTTCTTTAACGTACGTGTTTTAAAACTAGCGCCTCCTCTCGCTTGGGGTGTCCACGGAGTTTTATCAGCTAAAGGATCATTAAATATAGAGGTGTCAACCGGTACTGGTGTTGCTCCTTTTGTTAACTTTTCTATAAAACTCTTAAATCCCATGATTACGCTATACTTTTTGTTTTAAATAGTGTCCTGTGTACGACTTTTTGTTTTTAGCCACTTCTTCTGGTGTTCCTTGTGCTATGATGTTGCCACCATTTTTGCCACCTGTAAGTCCAAGATCAATCACGTAATCGGCACATTTTACGAGATCCATATTATGTTCTACCACAATGATACTATGCCCTTTTTCAATCAGGGCTTCAAAAGAAGCGATGAGTTTGTTAATGTCATGAAAGTGTAATCCAGTGGTAGGTTCATCAAATATAAACAACGCTTTGTCTTTGGTGTTTCCTTTGACAAGAAATGAGGCTAGTTTAATACGCTGTGCTTCACCACCAGATAGGGTAGAAGAGCTTTGCCCTAGCGTCACATATCCCAAACCTACATCCTGAAGTGGTTTTAATTTACGTGTGATTTTAGCTTCGTTATGCTCAGAGAAAAAGGCAACGGCATCATCAATGGTCATCGTCAGAATATCATCAATATTCTTATCGTTGAATGTCACTTCTAAGACTTCTTTCTTAAAACGTTTTCCTTTACAGTTTTCACACTCCAAATGCACATCTGCCATAAACTGCATTTCGATGGTCACTTCGCCTTCTCCTTTACAGGTTTCGCATCGTCCTCCATCTACATTAAAAGAAAAATGTTTGGATTTATAGTTACGTATTTTACTGAGCTTTTGGTTTTCATAGAGTTTACGAATATCATCATAGGCTTTTATGTACGTCACAGGGTTGGAACGTGAGGATCTTCCAATCGGATTTTGATCGACAAATTCGACAGTTTTTACGGTATCAAATTTTCCTTTAATCTCTGTAAATTGCCCAGCTTTTTGCCCATAACCACCTATTTCTTTCAATAAAGCAGGATAGAGAATTTTTCGCACCAGCGTACTTTTTCCACTACCAGAAACACCCGTCACGGCTGTAAACGCTCCTAGCGGGAATCGTACATCAATATTTTTCAGGTTATTTTCTCTTGCGCCAATAATATCGACAAAAAAGTCGGTAGCTCTTCGTTTTTTGGGGACTGCAATTTCTTTCGTGCCATTTAAATACTGTGCCGTGAGCGAATCACTCAATAGGATGTCTTCATAACTTCCTTTGGCAACGACATGTCCTCCAAATGTTCCTGCTTCTGGTCCTATATCTACAATGGCATCGGCGGCCTTCATAATATCTTCATCATGTTCAACAACAATCACGGTATTTCCTAGGTCGCGCAGTGATTTAAGGACATCTATCAGTTTCTCCGTGTCTTTAGGATGTAGTCCTATACTCGGCTCATCAAGAATGTACATAGATCCGACAAGACTACTTCCTAAAGAGGTTGCAAGGTTAATACGTTGTGATTCTCCACCTGAAAGCGTATTAGATTTACGGTTGAGTGTTAAGTAGTCTAGACCTACTTTTGATAAAAATTCTAATCGGCTTTTGATTTCTTGTAAAAGACGCTTGGCAATGGTGGTATCGTGATCGTTTAGGGTGAGGTCTTTAAAATAATCGGCGACTTCATTTAAGGGAAGTGTCACGAGATCAATAATATTTTTGTCTCCTACTTTTACATACGTCGCTTCTGGTCTAAGGCGTTTTCCTTTACAGGTGTTGCATTTGGTTTTTCCTCGGTAGCGAGAGAGCATCACTCGATTTTGAATTTTATAGGCTTTGGATTCTAAAAATTGAAAAAACTGGTTGATTCCCTCAAAATGTTCGTTGCCTTCCCATAAGAGTTGTTTTTGATCTTCTGAAAGTTCAAAATAGGGTTTGTGGATAGGGAAATCAAATTTATAAGCGCTATTTACCAACTGATCTCTATAGTAACTCATGCTTTCTCCTCGCCACGGGAATACGCAGTTTTCAAACACAGAAAGTCCTGTGTTTGGAATCACTAGGTCTTCATCGATTCCAATCACATCTCCGTAGCCTTCACAGGTTGGGCAGGCACCATAGGGATTATTAAAACTAAACAAATGCACATTTGGCTCCAAGAAGGTCATGCCGTCTAAGGCAAAAGTATTAGAGAACTGTTTGCTATTTTGATCGGTTAAGGATTCGATATATACTTCTCCTTTTCCTTCAAAAAAGGCCGTTTGTACTGCGTCAGCAAGTCGGTTATTAAAATCTTCGTCCTCTGGATTGGTGACAATTCGGTCAACGACTAGAAGAAGGTCTTTAGGTTTTATTTTTTTGATGTCTTTTACGGCATCAATTCGCAGGACATCGTCTTTTACTTTTATTCTCGCGTATCCTTGTTGTTGTAAAGCCTTGAGTTTGTCCTGTAATTTGCGTCCTTTTTCTAAATGAATAGGAGCGAGGAGGAGGAGTTTTTCCGCTTTCGCGAAAGCGTTTACATATTTCACCACATCGGTTACGGTATCTTTTTTAACCTGATTGCCTGAAATCGGTGAAATGGTTTTCCCGATACGTGCGTAAAGTAATTTGAGATAATCATAAATCTCTGTCGAAGTGCCGACGGTAGATCTTGGATTTGTCGAATTTACTTTTTGCTCTATGGCGATGGCGGGGGCAATTCCTTTGATATAATCGACTTTTGGCTTGTCTAAACGCCCTAAAAATTGTCTTGCGTATGAAGAAAGACTTTCTACATAACGGCGTTGCCCTTCTGCATACAAGGTGTCAAAGGCAAGGCTAGATTTTCCAGAGCCAGAAAGTCCAGTAATAACCACTAACTTATTACGCGGAATAATGACATCAATATTCTTAAGATTGTGAAGTTTTGCCCCTTTAATAATGATGTTCTCCTTCGGATTTACCAACGAAATGTCTTCTAGCATAGTATTTTTTTACTTCTTAAAACAAAGATACTACTTCTGTTTCATACCGAAAACACTAGTGTTTAGGTATTTTTTTTAAATAAATTCTAACATTTTTTTGCATATGTTGAAATAATACTATTATATTTACAACAGTTAACACAATAAAACAAAATTCTGCCTATAGCATATTATTACTTTTCAAAATGATGAATAAAAGGAGTTAGTCCTTTTTAAATTGTAACCTACAAAAGTGTAATATGAAATCAGTGTTAACAAACGACGCCCTACTCGTTAGTAATTATATCCAAGGAGACGAGAATTCTTTAACGATCCTAATCACAAGGCACAAACAACGTATTTATAGTTTTATCTATTCCAAAGTATATGATAGAGATGTTTCTGAAGACATTTTTCAAGATACCTTTATTAAAGTCATTAATACACTGAAGAGAGGTCGCTACAATGAAGAGGGGAAATTTCTTCCTTGGGTGATGCGAATTGCTCACAATCTTGTTATTGATCATTTTAGACGTAATAACCGTATGCCTAAGTTTGATAACGATGGTGAATTCAGTATATTTTCTGTACTAAGCGATAATTGCCTAAATGCAGAAAAACAATTAATAAAAGATCAAGTAGAGTGTGACGTACGACGCTTGATAGAAGAGCTTCCAAATGATCAAAAAGAAGTGCTTTATATGCGTGTATATCAAGAGATGAGTTTTAAAGATATTTCCGAAAAAACAGGAGTTAGTATCAATACAGCACTGGGTAGAATGAGATACGCATTAATCAACTTACGTAAGGTAATTGATAAGCATAATATTATTTTAACAAATTAATATAATAAGTGGGTAGATTTTGCGTTATTGACATAAGCTTTAACCAAAATCAAGTATATGTCAAAAATTTACTCAGAACCATCGCCGGGTAAACAGGCGGAAAATTTGGAACCCAAAGTAGAAACGATATCGTTTTTGCTTAATTATTCGAAGGCTTTAAGTGTTATGCATTATAAAACGATGAGGTTTGAAGCACTCATCAACTAAACTTTGTAAAAAGCCCAATCGCGAGATTGGGCTTTTTCTATTTATTCTATTGTGTAGTCTATTTTAAAATTCTGTACCTTCTGGTGCTCCACATGATCTGTAAATATGAAATCCTGAATTACAAGTTCCGTATTCACATCCTCCTTCGCATTCATTTGACCATACGGCAATAGATCCATCTGGACATGTTTCTTCACTTCCACAACTATTATTCCCAGTAGGATCTAATAATCCTCCTCTTGTATTTTTTTGTTGTACTCTACTTAATTCTTGAACTCCTTCTACATTTAAAATACTCTTTAACATAACTTTTAATTTTTAATGGTTAAACTATAATTTGGGGCTTGGTATATTATTTTTTGTTTTTGTATACTACAAAGATGCAACTTATACATTATCATGTCGTTACATGATTTTTGATTTATGTTATAGAATTATACGCTGAAATAAGAATATTTTTATGAGAAGGGAGATTTTGGGCAAATAGTTATTACATGAATACAATACGTCAGTACGCCAATAAAAAGGTTGTAAGGAAATATATTCACGGTTTGGGAAGCAATCAAAAGTATCAAGAAATACTAGGTCATGGCTAAAATCGTTCCCTATGCTTAGCGTCCTTAGATCAAGGCTGTTTACCCAACAGTGTTTGCCTCAGGTGTTTCTTTTTGTTTTGCTTTTGGATGTTAGAACACAACATTTGTAGTCGGCAAAGCTGTTTTGATTCTTTCCTGTTCTGTTATCGAAAATGTATTACCGCTTAGTTCTAAAACAGCCAGTTTACGGAACCCTTCTAGGTTTTCAGGAAGCGTATCCAACTTATTTTTTCTCAATAAAATGACTTTTAGATTGTCCAAGGAACTACTATGCATTAGTAGTTGTTCTATATTGATATTGGGGTTATTGTCTAAAACAAGTCCGTTGATTTGTTTTAGAAGTTGTAATTCTGAAGGAATGGTACTTATTTCATTACTAGATAACACAAGAATTTTTAGTGAAGCCACTTGAGATAAGGAGTTACATATATTCTTAAAGTCAATAGATGGGTTTTCTGATAGGTGAATTTCTTCTAATGATTGTAATGTGTTGATATCAGATGGAATAGTGGTTATATTATTTCCGCTTAGGTATAAGAAATCTAACTTCTTTAGTTGTGATAATGTTCGGATCGTTTTTTCTAAATCCAAGTGTGGATTGTACGATAGATCCATTTCTCTCAAGTAGGGAAGTGCTGTGATGACCTCTGGGAGTTTCTTAAAAGCATTGTCTCTCAGATTTAATACAGTAATCTTTTGTAGTTGCGTGAGTTCAGCCGGTAGCGAACTGATATGATTTCCTTGAATATTTAAAAGACTCAAGTTTTTAGCTTTCTCGATGCCTTTTGGTAGCTTATGTAGTTCGCAATTTGTTAGATATAATGATTCTAGATTTGTAAATGTATGTATTCGCTTAGAGATACTCGGTATTTCAGAACAGTCTAAGTCAAGCCAGGTAACACTGTCAGCAACCTGTAACGCTTCTTCAAATGAGGTGTATTTTTTGTTTTTTTGAGCAAATACGATACATTGGAAAGTCAGTACGTAGATAAGTAGTATACTTTTTTTCATCTGATAAAATAGGTTCGTTAGATCGACGGATTCAAATAGATGTTTTCTTTTACAACCTCTTTTTAGGGTGTTCTTACTTTTTCTTTTTAGTGCGTTTTTCTAGCGCTTTGTAATAGTCATTGATCACTGTCTTGCGACCTATGGTTTTGGTAATGATGTCTTTTTCGAGATCCCAACCACGGGCAGGGGAGTATTGACGTCCGTACCAAATGATTTGTAAATGTAAATCATTCCATACGTGTTCAGGAAATAAGCGTTTGGCATCTCTTTCGGTTTGTACTACATTTTTACCATTGGTAAATCCCCAACGATATAGCAATCTATGGATATGGGTGTCTACTGGAAATGCAGGTGTTCCAAAGGCTTGGGATACGACAACGCTGGCTGTTTTATGTCCTACTGCAGGAAATTCTTCGAGTAATGCAATATCATTAGGCACCACTCCATCGTATTTGTCAATTAGGATTTGTGAAAGTCCGTGGATGCCTTTTGATTTCATAGGAGAGAGTCCGACAGGCCTGATGATATCTCGAATCTCTTCTACAGATAATTTCACCATATCATATGGATTGTCAGCTACTTCAAATAATAAAGGCGTAATTTGATTCACACGTACATCGGTGCTTTGCGCACTGAGTAACACTGCAATTAATAAGGTGTAGGGATCTTTATGATCTAGCGGAATCGGAATCTGAGGATATAATTCTTTTAACGTATCTATAACGAAATCAACTTTTTCTTGCTTAGTCATTTTGTTTATCTTAGCGATGTAATTAATTAAACAAAACACAAAACCTGTAGTGTCAAGTGTTTTTAAGATTAGCTCGACAAAAAAGTCAAACCATATTTAAAACGAAGATAATGAATACACTTAAAGTAGGGGATAAAGTACCCGATTTTACGACGACAGATCAAGATGGAAATGCGGTTTCTCTTTCTGATTTTACAGGAAAGAAACTAATCGTTTTCTTTTATCCAAAAGCATCAACACCAGGCTGTACTGCCGAAGCTTGTAATTTAAGAGATAACTATCAAGCATTACAAGACCAGGGGTACACACTTTTAGGCGTAAGCGCAGATTCAGAAAAGCGTCAGAAGAATTTTGCGACTAAATACGAATTCCCTTTTCAATTACTCGCTGATGAAGATCATAGCGTGATCAATGCCTTTGGCGTTTGGGGATTAAAGAAATTTATGGGAAAAGAATATGATGGTATCCACCGTAAAACCTTTAAAGTAGATGAACAAGGGATTGTTACTGAAGTAATCGACAAGGTGAAGACCAAAGATCACGCAGCACAGTTATTGTAATCTAGCTAGTTCTTCTTTAGAAATTACAGTAGGCGTTGTTCGTAACTGACTTCGACAATAATTAGAAACAAGCCTCATCTCTTTCTCATCAAGAGAAAGATGTATGAGGTTTACTTTTTTTTGTTCTGTATGAAGGATAATAGATTTAGGTGATATGGTAATATCCTGAATTTCTTCAATAGCGATGTCATACGTTTCTACACCATCATAACATTCAACGGTATCCTCTTCTTTGTCTATAGATAAGCTGGCACTCGGTAGTTTACCATACGAACTATTCCAAATACTAACGATACTATATCCTATAGGTAAATAAATACTTATATAGTAATTATCGAGACCATATTCATAGTATAAATAGATTGACATTATACTTATATAAAATAGGGGTTCTAAGATTTGAGGGATATTATATAACCGATTATTGACGGTAGTAAAGTAAATGAGGTGTGGTCTAGCACCTTCTACATATTGTTTTTTTTGATACGTACCATATATATACAAGAAGAAATACAGAATAAGTACGCCTTCTTTTATATAATAATTGGTATCCCAAAATAGCGCTAAACATATATCTAAGATGATAAGGGAAGTAATAATATTCCCTAGGTTTAGATACTTTTTGAAACGCTCAAATAGGTGCATTTATTTTTGCTGGTCATACGCAATCCCCTCATAACCAAACTGCTCACGCGACTTGATCATCTCAGCAATTCCTTCAGGTAGTAAATCTTCCCAACCTTCTTCACCATCGTGAATCATACGTAAGACTTCTCTTGAGAAAATACCTGAGATCGACGGATCAAAGTTTTCAATATCGACTACTTTACCGTTGTATTTAAAGAACTTATAGAGTTCTTTCATACGTGGGTGTACTTTTAGGTTTTCACTGGTCGTTAATTCGCCTGTTTTAGGATCTTTCATTGGGTACAGGTACACTTTTAGATCCTTGAAGAATAGTTTTCCAAAGGCTTCTAGAATCCCTCCACTTAAATGACGGTAATAGCCGGCATCAAAGACATCAATAAGGTTATTTACCCCCATGACAAGTCCCATACGCTCTTTGGTATAGTTGGAGAAGTACTCCACAACTTTGTAGTATTCTTTAAAGTTAGAGATCATCACCGTTTGCCCTAAAGAACAAAGCAGGCGTGCTCTCGCCATGAAATCTTCTTCATCTATTTCGCCTTCAGCGCGTAAGTTAGAGAGGGTAATTTCGAAGATGACTTCTGTTTTCTTCTCGTTGACACGGTTGGCTTCTAAAAACATGGCAAGTGATTTCTCATACATATCCATGTTGACCTTTGTTACAGGTCTAAAACTACCACGTAAGGCAAGTACATTCTTTTTGTATAGAATCGCAGCCGGTAAGATATTATTTCCGTTAGGATCAAACATGACGGCTTCGGTCATTCCGTTTTTAACCAGTTGTAAACTCATTAAACGGTTATCTACACCATCAAACTGAGGTCCGGAGAAGTTAATCGTATCTATTTCTATTTGATCTTTATCAATATGATCGTACAGATATTTCAGTAAATGTTTCGGGTTGTCATGCTTGTAAAAAGCCCCATAAATAAGGTTCACCCCTAATGTACCAAGTGTAAGTTGTTGGAGCCTTGCATCATTTTCGTGAAAACGAACATGCAAAATAATTTCATTAAAATCCCCTTCAGGTGTAATTTGAAATTTAATACCTACCCAACCATGTCCTTTAAATTTTTTAGCAAAATCGATGGTAGCCACCGTATTTGCATAGGAAAAGAAGATTTTATTGGGTTCTTTGTACCGTGAGATTCGATCTTCGATAAGTTGCATCTCATGCGTCAACATCTTTTTAAGACGCTTCTCTGTCACATAACGTCCATCATCTTCTACTCCGTAGATGGCGTCACTAAAGTCTTTGTCATAGGCACTCATTGCTTTTGCAATCGTACCACTTGCGCCACCTGCTCTAAAGAAGTGACGTACGGTTTCTTGTCCTGCACCTATTTCAGCAAAGGTACCGTAGATGTTGTCGTTAAGATTTACTCTTAATACTTTGTTCTTTATGGAAGGAACTTTTTCAAACTCCTTATCTCCAAGAATTGTAATCGCCATAGCTTTTATTTTGTCCTTTTAGTAGGGTATTCAAATATACTAAATAGCTAGGGTACCCAAAAAAATTAACTGTATTTTTGCATCTTAATTTTATACATACATTACTTGTAAAAATTCACGCATTTGACCATTACATTTTTAGGCACCGGAACATCACAAGGAATTCCTGTTATAGGAAGCGATCATCCCGTGTGTTTTAGTGAAGATCCTAGAGATACGCGTTTGCGTGTTTCTGTGCTTATCGAGTGGGAAGACTATCATTATGTGATCGACTGCGGACCTGATTTTAGGATGCAAATGCTGAGTACGCTTTCGCGAAAGCGCACGCCGTCTGGAGACCTTGTGCCTTTGCACGGTATTTTATTTACGCATGAACACGCAGATCACGTGGCTGGACTGGATGATATCCGTCCGTTTGTGTTCCGGCAAGGGGATGTACCTATTTATGCACATAATCGTGTTTTGAATATTCTCAAAGAACGATTTGACTATATTTTTGCTACCGAAAATAGGTATCCTGGGGCTCCCAAAGTAAGTTCGTATGAGGTCATTAATGGACAAACGATTCCTCTGGGCGGTATTGATGTGATTCCTGTAGAAGGGTATCACGGCAATTTGCAGGTGTTTGGCTATCGTTTTGACCGGATTGCGTATCTCACGGACATCAAGACGATCGCCCCCGAAGAGATTGAAAAATTACAAGACCTCGACATACTTGTTATTAATGCCTTGCGTTATGAAGAACATGATACGCATCTTAATGTGCGTGAAGCGCTCGCGCTTATTGATATCATTAAACCGAAACGAACGTATTTTACACATATCAGTCATCATATGGGATTTCACGCCGAAGTGGAAGCACAGCTTCCCGATACGGTCTACCTCGCGTATGATGGATTAACTTTAACGACTACCGATGAAACGTAATATTTTTTTATACCTCTTTTTATTTGCTGCTTTGTGGATTGTATATCAATATGTACACAATAAAAAGTTTTATGAAAATCAGCAAAAAAGCATCACAAAGCTAGAGGCCAAATACCAAACGGCTACCGATAGTATTGTTGCGCTTCAGCAACGCCTCGGAGAAACCGAATACTTTGGTTTACGGAGTAATGCCAATGCGTATGAGTATTATGAAGATAATCCACAGGAGATTGATGCGATTATACAGCAAGTAACGGATGGGATTATCTCAAAAAACACCTTGGAAGGCAATGTTTTTATTCCTTACAAAGGCGACGAACGCGAATATCAAATTAATCAAATCCATGTATTAAATCACCGATGGCTCATCGCCGACTTCTC
>CAYGQJ010000087.1:0-16408 GCA_964351845.1 uncultured Flavobacteriaceae bacterium
ATTTTTAAGTAGCGAGAACGAGAATTGAACTCGTGACCTCCGGGTTATGAATCCGACGCTCTAACCAACTGAGCTACCTCGCCATAATATGCTTATGAGGAATAAAAAACATACCATCCCGTAAGCGGGTGCAAATATAAAAACAATTCATCTTACAACAAACAGATATTTTAAAATAAAATCAAAACTATTTTTTTGTTCTCGGCATATCTTTCAATATATTGGGCTTTACTAACAACAGACCTATGAGCGATAAAATAAAATTTGAAATAGAATTTGTGGTGCATGCATCACCATCTCTATTATACCAATATATGGCCACACCATCTGGGATGAGCGAGTGGTTTGCAGATAATGTCAATTCTCGAGGCGAAATGTATACATTTATTTGGGATGGATCTGAAGAACAAGCAAAGCTAGTCACTAAAAAGAGTAATGAGCGCATCCGCTTTAGATGGCTGGAAGATGAAGAAGATGGCGAGGACTATTATTTTGAGTTACGAATTCAAGTAGATGAGATCACAAAAGATGTATCCCTCATGATCACAGACTATGCAGAGGAGGATGAAATAGATGAGGGTAAAATGTTTTGGGAAAATCAAATTTCACAATTAAAACAAGTCATAGGATCTGTTTAAATTCTGTGCTAAATAGTATATTTGTCCCGTCCTCAAAAGAGCGACGGGATTTTTTATGATGAATGATAACGGTACCTTAGTAAAAAGCGATGCTATTAGCCTTAACCCAATGAACAGAGGGTTATTATACGGTGATGGTGTATTTGAAACCATTAAAGCCGTACACGGAAAATTACTTTTTTGGGAAGATCATTATTTTCGATTAATGGCATCTATGCGTATCCTCCGTATGGAAATACCCATGGATTTTACACCAGAGCATTTAGAAAAACAGCTAGTAGCTACATTAGAAGCTAATGATTTAGTAGCGAAGCCAGCGCGTATTAGGATCACTGTGTACCGTAAAGGAGGTGGGACGTACCTTCCAGAAGAAAGAGGTGTAGGCTATTATATCTATGCCAAAGAAATTGCGACCCCTTTTTATATCTTATCAGAAACACCGTATGAAGTTGAGTTATATAAGGATCATTATGTAAATGCAGATATCTTATCAACATTAAAGACAACCAATAAAGTACTACACGTAACAGGAAGTATTTTTGCAGAAGATAATGGATATGACAATTGTCTTCTCATTAACAATAAAAAAAATGTAGTAGAAGCTTTGCAAGGAAATCTTTTCCTGGTCAAAGGAACGCACATTAAGACCCCTCCACTAGAAGATGGGTGCTTGCGAGGTATCATTCGTAAACAACTCTTAGCCATACTACCATTAATGAAAGAGTATACCTTTGAAGAGACTTCTATATCCCCTTTTGAACTGCAAAAAGCAGATGAGCTTTTCATTACCAATACCATACTTGGTATTCAGCCTATTACAAAGTACAGAAAGAAGGTATACACCCACACAGTGGCGAGTGCTTTACTGCAAAAGTTAAATATGAAAGCAAGGTTGGGCTAATTGTAATGTGGATTCTCGGGAGCATTAGACCAGAGTAGGTAATCGCCGCCTAATTCAATAATTTTTTCTCTCCATAGTTTTTGGGAGCTTTTGGTTAGAATATCCTCTTTATGAACATTCTCAACAACTACCCAAGATTTTTCAAGTAATTCTTGATTGAGTTGTTCTGCTTCCCATCCAGAATATCCTAGGAAAAATTGAATTTGTTGAGATTGGATTTCATTATTCTCAATAAGTTGAATGACAGAATCAAAATCACCACCCCAAAAAATCCCTGAAGCGATCTCAGTACTCCCTTTGATAAGATTTGGAACCGTGTGTATAAAGTAAATATTATCTTGCTCTACAGGACCTCCATTAAATATAGGTAAATCACTTCCTGTAAGAATAGGAATGAAATCTTTAAGTTTCTGCTCAAGAGGCTTATTCATAATAAAACCAACAGAGCCCTGATCATTATGATCAGCAAGTAAAACGACAGATCTATTAAAAGAGACATCACCTATAATAGACGGTTCTGCGATCAATAAATACCCTTTGGTTGGAGGTAGGTTCATGGTATTTTTTTATTACTTAATTAAACCTAATCATTTTTTTTACCATATCAAAATACAAACCTCTTTGTTTAATGCTATCTTTTTTGATTTCAAAGACTTAAGGGGGGGTTGATATGATTTTTAAATAATAATAGATAAGATGTTAGGTTTTAAAACTCTGATTTTTAGTCAGTTAAAAAACAGAGTATCTGTTTGAGTATGTGCTGTTATAAATTTTATTTTATTTTAAGAATTTTCATAATATCAAAGGGTTGTTAAACATTTTTCACTAGGTCAAGAAAGGTGTACTAGTTATGAAGCGTTTTGTGAATAGATATCATCTATTTTAATTATCTAGAATATGGGTGTAACAAAAGGGACATTTTTTTTACTTATGATGTACATAATAATTCATAAACAATGAAAGCACACGAAATAGACTACGAAATTATAGGTGAAGAAATGCAATATGTAGAAATAGAACTGGACCCCCAAGAAGGGGTTATTGCAGAAGCAGGAAGTTTTATGATGATGGAAGATGGCATACGCATGGATACCATTTTTGGCGATGGATCTCATAAAGATAATTCTGTGATGGGTAAAATCTTTGGCGCAGGAAAACGATTACTCACGGGAGAAAGCCTTTTTATGACGGCATTTTATAATGATGTTATAGGAAAGAAAAAAGTAAGTTTTGCATCTCCATACCCAGGAAAAATAATTCCGATAGACTTAGCGGCCATAGGAGGGAAGTTCATATGTCAAAAAGATGCTTTCTTATGCGCGGCAAAAGGAGTTTCTGTAGGTATTGAATTTTCTAGAAAGCTTGGAAGAGGCCTTTTTGGAGGAGAAGGATTTATCATGCAAAAATTAGAAGGTGATGGTGTTGCTTTTGTGCATGCTGGAGGAACCACATTAAAGAAAGAACTCGCTCCCGGGGAAAAACTGAAGGTAGATACAGGATGTATCATTGGTTTTGACCATAGCGTAAATTATGACATCGAATTTGTAGGAGGTATTAAAAACACCATTTTTGGAGGAGAAGGTTTGTTCTTTGCTACCTTATCTGGACCAGGTACTGTATATATTCAGTCATTACCCTTTAGTAGACTTGCCAATAGGGTATTAGCGTTGGCACCCAAAGGAGGGGGGAAGTCTAGAGGAGAAGGCTCTATCCTTGGAGGTATAGGAGATTTACTAGATGGAGATAATAGGTTTTAGTAATGATCTGTAAATCAAAACAGTATATTTTAACACCATCAAAAAGTGATGTTAAAGTGTGATTGTTTTTTAAAAGGAAAGATTAAAAAGTTGTATATTTAGATAATAACAAAAACAACTGCCTATACAGAAAACTACTTTTTTTTGATCTAACCTAAACCTAATTTCGAATATGGCGAGAGCAATGTTTGAATACACTAAAACAATTCTCAATAAAGTGAGTTTTGACAGTGTATTGTTTTGTAAAGAGTTACAAAAAGCAGTGAAACGATTACTTCCTTATGAAATTGAGGAATTGCGCATTTGGATTAACAACCTTGTAAAAGAAAATCCAAATCTTAATCAATGTCTAATTTATTTAAACCCATAAAAAAAAGCCTTGGAAACAAGGCTTTTTTAGTACATCTATTTTTTGAATTCTTACTTTTTATTGATCGGACTGATGATTTGTACATTTTGAAATGTGATCGCTCCCTTTACAACACTAGCAATAGTACTTCGTAATGCTTCTATAATTTGCATTTTTAATTCGCTTTTGTGATAAATAAGGCTCACCTCTCTTGCTGGGGAAGGTTCTTCAAAATTTCTTAAAAAATCTAGATCCTGCCCTTTATAATCGATGGTATGTAAATAAGGTAATAAGGTCATTCCTAACCCTTCATTGGCTAGTTTTACTAAGGTTTCAAAACTTCCACTTTCTAAAGAAAAATGATCCTCTTCTTGAAGACCTATCGTTTTACATAGGTTAATAACACCGTCTCTAAAACAATGCCCATCTTCAAGCAGTAACATATCGGTTAGATCCAAGTCAGATACCTCTAGGACTTTATTTTTATAAAGTCGGTGGTTTTGGGGTACATAGGCAATAAAAGGTTCGTAGTATAAAGGTCGCTCTTTTATGTTTTGATTCTGTAAAGGGGTGGCAGCAATAGCGGCATCTAGATGTCCATCTTCTAGTTTTTCTATGATAGTTTCTGTGTTTAGCTCTTCTATCTTAAGTTTTACTTTAGGGTACTTATTAATAAAATTACGCAAAAACATAGGGAGCAGCGTAGGCATAATGGTCGGAATAATCCCAAGTTTAAATTCGCCCCCTATAAACCCTTTTTCTTGATCTACTATATCAGAAATGCGATTGGCTTCATTCACGATATTTTTTGCTTGGATCACTATTTTTGTTCCAATTTCCGTGAGTTCTATCGGTTTTTTAGAACGATCAAAAATCAAAATATCTAACTCTTCTTCTATCTTTTGTATTTGCATACTTAAGGTAGGCTGTGTGACAAATGTCTTTTCGGCGGCTTTTGTAAAGTTTTTATGCTCTGCCACTGCAAGGACATATTTTAATTGCGTAATAGTCATATCATAGAGTATTAGGACTACAAAAATACAAAGCTATTAGTAAAAACTATACATATTAGAATACAATTAGTTTTACTTATGAGAAAAGAGAGATGTGTATGCCGTTAGTAAACACAAAAAAGGGTTCATACAGATGATGAACCCTTTTTTACTCCATAGTTAGATATGATTACATCGCTATTTTAAGCGTAATGTCTTCTTCGCCTACGGTAAATTTTGCATCTCCCCATGATGGAGGACCAAAACCAGCACCTGCTCCAGAAAGACCATAAGGCTCTTTTGGCATCCCACTAGGCTCAAAATCCATACGTCCATTTTCATTAAAATCATGTAAGGTGATGATCCCGTAGGTACCAGGTTGTACGTTTTTAAATGTCAGGGTAACGGTTTTGTTTTCAGGGGCAGTTTCGGTGGCATCTAGCGGTGCGGCTCTCATAAATGTCGCCTCATCATATAAAGCGGCAGATACTTTACCATCGTTGTTTAAAAGGTTATCAATAGTGATGGTAACCGTCACACCTTTAGCGTCTTGTGCAAATATACCCGTTGAAAAAAGAATGGCAATTAAGTAGATAAAAGTTCTCATAATGTGTTGTTTTTATAGTGTTAATTTTGATTGACAGGGTAAAAGTAAGGGTACGCTTTCGCGAAAGCGAACAAAACCTTCCGAACTGTCAAAAATGGCGTTTGAATTGTAAATGAGTGAACACGACTGCCAAAAGCTGTAAACCACTGTGGTCTATTCAGCATTCTTGTTTTCGGCTTGATTGTTGAATGTTCATTACTATGTTGACAACTCTTAGCCCTAAAAATGGCAAAGTCCTGAAACATTGTTAAATTTATACTAATACATAAACAGATGTGTATGAATTATAATCCTGAAGAAGAAAATTTCTCTCTCACGCGTTTTGAGTCTATGTTAAAGACCAATAACGTGATGTTTTTTGACTCTGAAGAGTTTGAAGGTATCGCCAATTATTATATAGAAGAAGGCAAAATTGCCTTGGCTAGGAAGGCTGTAAAATTAGGATTAGAACAGCATCCAACCTCCGTAAATCTTAAACTATACAAAGCAGAGATCTTTATTTTTGAAAATAAATTTGACGAAGCAAACGCGATCTTAAATGAGTTGTATGAATTAGAACCTAATAATGAAGAGGTCTATATTCAAAAAGCAAACATATACAGCAAACAAGACGAGCATAAAAAAGCCATCAACTTACTAGAAATGGCTATTGATCTTACCGAGGAACCGGCAGATGTCTATTCCTTAATAGGAATGGAATACTTATTTATAGATGATTTTCAGAATGCGAAGTACAACTTCATGAAGTGTCTAGAAATCGATGAGACCGATTACAGTGCTCTTTATAATATCATTTATTGTTTTGATTTCTTAGAACAAAGAGAAGAGGCTATTGATTACCTTAATATGTTCTTAAACAAAAACCCGTATTGCGAAGTTGCGTGGCATCAAGTGGGGAAACAGTATTTTGATTTAAAACAGTATGAAAAGGCGCTCTCTGCTTTTGATTTTGCAGTCATTAGTGATGATCGTTTTATAGGTGCCTACCTTGAGAAAGGGAAAGTACTTGAGAAATTAGGAAGATATAACGAAGCCTTAGAAAATTATCAAATCACCTTAGAACTAGATGATCCTACTTCTTTTGCCTTGTTACGTATGGGCAAGTGTTATGACAAGCTAGGGAATGATGAGTTGGCGTTAAAACACTATAAGCGCTGTGTTCATGAAGATCCGTTATTAGATAATGGATGGATTGCGATTACAGATTACTACAGCAAACGACTAGACTTTCAAAAAGCACTTTACTATATCAATAAAGCCATTCATATTGACGCAGAAAATGTCTTGTATTGGAAACGATATGCAAAAATCAATCACCGTTTAAAATTTTATGAAGAGGCAGAAAACGGGTATAGACGTACCTTAGAGCTTGGGAATTATGAGCTAGAAACATGGCTTACACACGCTGATATTTTACTATATCTAGAAGAAATAGACGCAGCCATCACCATTCTTACACAGGCGTTGGAGTTTTATCCTGAAAATGCAGAAGTGATGTTTCGTTTATCTGGATTAAATTACAGCAAGTGTGATGATATTCAAGGGCGTTTTTTCTTAAAAACGGCGCTAATGATAGATGCTGACTTCTCGATTATTTTAGAAGAATTATTCCCGTATGCGTATTCCAAAAAAGAAGTAAAAGAGCTTTTAGCTAAATATAACAGCTAGATCACCGCTTATTTTTTGTGTTTCCGTAGGTCTTCTTAATCAAACCTACTATTTTAGCATATATCTTAAGTATATGCTTATGTCAAGATCTATTTTTTCTTATGTCCTCATTCTCCTCAAAGGAATGGCAATGGGAGCTGCCGATGTTGTGCCTGGTGTTTCAGGCGGAACTATCGCTTTTATTTCGGGCATTTATCAAGAACTTATAGAAACGATAGACCGATTAGATTTTGGTGTCATCAGTCTATGGAAAAAAGAGGGTTTTAAGAAAATGTTCTCGCACTATAATCTGGGCTTTCTGATCAGTTTATTTTTAGGCGTTTTTATTAGCATTTTATCTCTAGCCAATTTAATATCCTATTTGTTAGAAAATCACCCTGTATTGGTATGGTCCTTTTTCTTTGGGCTGGTGGTGGCAAGTATTATTTATATTGGAAAACAAATAGAAAAATGGAATCCTTTGGTTATTCTAACGGCGCTGATAGGTGTTTCAATTGCGTATTATATCACCATTGCAAGCCCAGCACAAGCTCCTGATGCTTTATACTTTTTCTTTTTATCTGGCTGTATCGCTATCATTGCTATGATTTTACCAGGGATCTCTGGGTCTTTTATATTGGTGTTGTTAGGGTCTTACGGGATTGTCCTAGCCGCCGTGACCGACTTTGTAGAAGGACTTTTATCTGGAGATTGGGCTGTTGTAAAAACGAGTTTTTTGAAAGTATTTCTTTTTATGATTGGCTGTGTAATAGGATTAAAGCTGTTTTCCAAAGCGTTAAAATGGATGTTTGCTCATAAAAAAGAATTGACACTAGCTATACTTACCGGTTTTATGATCGGGTCTCTTAATAAAATATGGCCTTGGAAGAATATACTTTCAACAAGAATAGATAGACATGGCGAGGAAGTACCGCTATTAGAAAAAAGTGTGTTACCTTCCTCTTTTGAAGGAGAGCCATTGGTGCTTTATGCCATCATATTTGCCATCATAGGCTTTTTAGCGATATTCTTATTAGAACGATTAGCCGTACGTAAACAAACAAATGCAAACTAAAACACGCACATTTACTGATAAATTTTGGTTGGTTCTTAAGGGATTAGCCATGGGTGCGGCCAATAAAGTTCCGGGTGTATCAGGCGGTGTTGTTGCTTTTGTTGCTGGGTTTTATGAAGAGTTTATTGGTTCACTTCAAAAGTTTAATGGTAAAGCGTTAAAGTTGCTGTTAAATGGGCGTTTTAAAAGTTTCTGGGCGTATATAAATGGTAAATTTTTAGGCCTTCTTATTCTTGGGATGCTGATCAGTTATTTTAGTGTCTCACTCCTTTTAGATTTTGCATTACAAAAACAACCATTGCTTGTGTGGAGCGCTTTTTTTGGAATGATCATAGGGTCTATTTATTATATAGGGAAGGATTTTGAAGATTGGACTAGGCAAATGATTTTATGTACAATTCTTGGGGTTATAGCAGGGATTAGTATTAGCCTTTTAGAGCCCGCACAAGAGAATGATCATCTCGTTTTTGTGTTCTTTTGTGGGATCATTGGTGTCTCAGGAATGACGCTTCCAGGATTGTCAGGGTCGTTTATTTTAATTCTCTTGGGGAATTATGTATTATTGCTAGTAGACTCTGTAAACGCTTTATACACCACGCTTTTAGATGTAGTTACGTTTGATTTCAGTTTTGTAGACGATCCAGAACAGGTGCGTTTATTGAAGGTATTGCTTGTCTTTGCCGCGGGCTCGCTCACGGGATTAGTAACACTCTCTCACTTTTTAGGCTACTTGCTCAAGAATTTTAAAAACAACACCAATGCTATAATCTTAGGATTTATAGCAGGTTCTTTAGGAGTGGTATGGCCATGGAAAAAAGAAGTCTATAAAATGGTTGATGGTAATGTGTTGCTTGATATGAATGGAAATCCTATTCTAGATAATTACAATCGTTTTTTTCCATCTGAAATTACGTTAGAAAATACATTAGCACTTTTCTTTATAGCGCTTGGTGTTTTTCTTGTGGTCGCATTAGGAAAATACGGAGATAAAACAAGAGCCCATGGATAGGTACGGTCTCATAGGAAAGGATATTTCTTATTCTTTTTCTAAACACTATTTTGCTTCTAAGTTTGAACGAGAGCACATCACCAATGCGAGTTACGTCAATTTTGATTGTCAAACAATAGAGGAAGTATCGAACTATCTGTCAGACCCAAAAATCAAGGGGTTTAATGTAACGATTCCTTACAAAGAAGCAGTCATTCCCTATCTGGATGATTTAGCTCCAGATGCACGTGCTATCGGAGCCGTCAATACGATAAAACGAACCCAAGCAGGAGATTTAATAGGCTATAATACAGACTTTATTGGATTTAGAGACTCCCTTATTGAGCGTTTAGGAGATGCACTTACTGCAATTCCTACGCCTAAAAAAGCGTTAATACTAGGAACTGGAGGTGCTTCAAAAGGCGTAGTGTATGCTTTACAAACAGTAGGTTTCAGTTGTACATATGTGTCTAGAAAATCATCAGAGGGAATACTTTCGTATCAAGATCTCACAACTTCAATAGTACATTCACACACGCTTATTGTAAATTGTACTCCATTAGGAACCTCTCCTAATATCGATGCTTTTCCTGCGATTCCATATCATGATGTACACGCATCTCATATTCTCTATGACCTTATCTACAATCCTGAGAAAACGCTTTTTTTAGAAAAAGGAGAACAGCAAGGGGCTACTATCATATCAGGATCACGAATGCTTGAATTACAAGCAGCGGCAGCATGGGAAATTTGGACAACATAACTGTTTTTTCTTGTTTTTAAGGATATAGCGGTATAATCCCCATGGTATATTATAATTATAGGAGTGGGATTAGTATCTTTAGCTCTTTAAAATGAACCTTAACATTGAAACAAATGTCAGAAGAAAAACAATCTCAAGAAACAGAAGGAAAGAATCAAGATGCTGAAGCGATAGAAGAGACCACCCCTCAACCAGAAAAAGGACTTCAAGATGAAATAGCAGCACTAGCTGCCGAAGCAGAAGCGACAGAGCTCCCTACAGAGAAAGCTGTAGAAGCAGAAATAGATCAGGAAGAAGTAGCGGACGTGGTTGAAGAATCTGCTAAAGAAACAGTAGCTAAAGTAATAAAAACGGAGGTTGTAGTGGAAGAAACAGCAGATGGAGCAACAGTAACAGATACTGTTATTGGTGCTACAGCTCCTACAGAAGAACCTTCTAAAGAGCCAGCTTCTAGTAAAGAGACGGTGACTGAGTCTAAAGAGATTCCTAAGAAAGAATATGCTTCGATGTCTACCGAAGAACTCTTAGAAGAGTTAAAGACATTACTGGCAAATGAAAAGGTGCAATTGATTAAGGAACATGTCGATGAAATTAAAACGGCGATTGATGCAAAGTTTGATCAAGAACAAGAAGATGCAAAAACTGCCTTTGTAGAAGAAGGAGGAAATGTGATAGATTTTAGATATTTCTCTCCCTTAAAAAAGGAATTTAACGAGACGTATTATGCGTATCGCGATAAACGATCTAAATATTACCAAAACAAGCAAAAAGATCAGAAAGCCAACCTAGCGTTCAGAGAACAACTCATCGAAGAAGTAAAGCAGTTGCGAGATGAGTTAGGCGGTACAGAAAGCATCCAGTCTACATTTAATAAGTTTAAAGACATCCAAGAGCGTTGGAACAATGCAGGGAATATTCCTAGAGATCGCTATAATTTAGTGTGGAATAATTATTACCACCATATCGATAACTTTTACGAACTATTGCATTTAAATCGCGAGTTTAGAGACAAGCATTTTAAAGATAATCTAGCAAAAAAACTACAGCTTATTGAACGCGCTGAGGAGCTAGCATCGGAGCCTAAAGTCAATAAAGCTTTTAAAGAACTGCAGCTTCTACATCGCATGTGGAAAGAAGAAATAGGACCTGTTGCTAAGGAATATAGCGACGAGATATGGGATAAATTTAGTGCTGCTACCAAAAAAATACATGACGCTAGAGATGAAAAACAAAAGGAAATAGAAGCTTCCTGGGTAAAAAATCTAGAGGTCAAACGCGATATCATCGAAAAATTAACTGCGATAAAATCGAAAGACATTGTTTCTCACCAAGAAGTACAGTCTAAGGTGAAAGAAGTAGAAGCATTAAGAGAAGCCTTCTTTAAATCAGGGCGCGTCCCAACGGATGTAAATGAAGAAGTATGGGCAAGCTTTAAAACAGTGGTGAAAGAATTTAACCATAAAAAAAATGCTTTCTATAAATCTCAGAAGAAAGAGCAATTTGAAAACTTGACCAAGAAACTAGCTCTTATTGAGATTGCAGAAGAACATAAAGAGAGTGATGACTTTCCTGCGACTATAGAGATTATGAAGAAGATACAAGGCGATTGGAAGAAGATCGGCCATGTACCAAGAAAGGATAGCGATAAGATCTGGAAACAGTTTAAAAATGCGTGTAATCACTTTTTTGACCGCTTGCACCAATCTAAAAAACAGGCAAACGCAGGAGAAGAAGAAGCGTATGTTAAAAAACAAGCGCTATTGGACACGCTTAAAGTATTAAAATTAGAAGGAGAACATCAAGAGGATCTTGCTTTAATAAAAGAACATATTGCTACTTGGAAATCCATAGGAAGAGTGCCGTATGCAAAAAGAAAAATTGATGACCTTTTCAATAAAGAATTAGATAAACTTTTTGGACAACTAGATATTGATAAAAAGGAATCTGAGATGATCCGATATGAGAATCGTATGCAATCTATGGTAGGGGAGAAGGATGCCAATGCCTTAGAAAAAGAACGATTCTTTATCACCAAAAAGGTACAAGAAATTAAAGCAGAAATTAACCAATTAGAAAATAATTTAGGATTCTTTCAGCATGTTGCAGACGATAATCCTTTGGTGAAAGAAGTGCACAAAAACATCAATAAACACAAAGATGCACTCGCTGTTTGGGTGTCAAAACTTAGAAAAGTAAAGCAAATACTTTCTGAAATCAATGATTAGACAATCAGTTTAGGTGAGTATTTATAGTTGCCTGAAAAACAGAGTAAAACATATTATTTTTAGACAAAGCTAAAACTAAAAAAAATCCCCAATTAGGGGATTTTTTTAGTGGTATATTTTTAATTCCTATTTTTCAATATGCGGAATTATTAATTCTTGATCTGGATGAATTACATCTGGGTTTTTAAGGATATGTGTATTCGCTTCAAAGATTTTTGTGTACTTCATTGCGTTCCCATAATAGTGCTTTGCAATCTTTCCTAACGTCTCTCCTTTAGCAACAGTATGATGTGCATATACAGAGGTATCTTCTACATTAATATCAGCGACAATATCGGTTGGACTTTCACCACCAGCTTCTTTGATCGCATCCCATAATTGATTCTTATGATATTGATTTGTTGCAGTTCCTTTGATATGTAAAACTCCATTTTCTTCTTTTACATCACCATCTTTTACACCTAGCTTTTCTCCCAAGTCTAAGACTCCTTGATATTTTGCTTTAACCATGATTGTTTTTATTTTTAAATGTTAATACCCGTAAATATACAAATACCCATTATAAATTGATAGTCATGGGTATATTGATTGCTACTTTTTATCGACAAAAAGTGGTTTTAAAACGTTTAGAGGTCGTTTTCGGATCAAAGATAACGTGTAAACTACCTACTATATATGGGGATCGGCTCGTTATTCTTCAAATAACAATTGTCCCGTAAACAGTTCTTCTACATCTACAATTGGGGGTTGGTTCTTTGCAATAACATCTCCCGTAGCTCTGATCACACCTGTGATACTCGCCTGTGGATTTACAATCATAGGCGCGGCTCCAACATGATTTACTGCCACATCCTGTGCTATAAGGTCTTCTCCGTATAGTGTTGGAAATTCATCAGAGAAGATCACATTTAGATTATCTGTAGTTCCAGAGATATGAAAATCACTCATTCCGTTGGCAACGATTACGATGCTTTCTGATTGGAAATCTAAAAAGAAATCACCTGATTTATTAGGGCTATCAATCCCTAGACTAGTGACACTCTCTAATAGGACTCTAGGAAATGTAAGCGTACCGTTACTGCGAATCTCATAGGTGGCACTGTTTTTAATAAATGTTAAGTTGGGTACTGTGATTCGTACGAGTGTTTGTCCAAAATCCCTGAAGATGTTACATCCATTCTTATTTTGCATTACAAAGGTGTCGTCTTCAACTTTAAAAACCAGGTCATTAAAAAGGTTTTCTCGAGTTTCAATCGTAATGCTTTGTGTGGGGCCTTGTGTAATTTCGAGTCGGATATCGTTTTCGGTACGGACTTTATCAAAAAAGGGAAGCGCTATGGTTCGTGTAATGGCATCTCCATCGGTTTGGAGGCAATCGTTAGCATCTTCAGCGTTACAACTAGCTAAAAGCGTCCCTATAAAAAGGAATGTAGCTAGTATACGCTTTCGCGAAAGCGTATAAAATAGCCATCTCTGTATGTATTTGATGTGTTTCATAATCGATATCCTATGCCAAATTCAACCGCCTCTGCCTTGGCACCATGTGCTTTTACGGAAACCAATCCAAAAAAATGTTCTCCAAAATATCGCTTGAGTCCCACTCTCTGGTATATGCGGCCCTCAAAATCATAAGGGTAATAGACGTAATACCCTAGCTGAGTTTGGAAAGCAACCCGTCCAAAACGGAGTTCGTGCCCTATAAAAACACCTACTCGTTTCCAGTCTTCATCTCCTTGCGTTCCTAATTGAGGGAACGCAATGGACTCAAATTCAATTTGTTCTTTTAAAAAGCGCGAAAAGAATACATCAACACCGGCTTGTAAAGTACTTTTATAAGAAATACGTTTATCTACAAAGGCAGATGCAATAAAGAACGGATGTTGTCCTAGTCCTAATCGGTCACTCTCATTGGCACCTCCTTGCAACGCAAAATTAAACGTAATGGGTTCTTTATACGGTTTATTTCCCAACGGAATATATGCAGGGATTTCTTGATCTTTTGGAGTGTACACAAGACCTACATTAGCGGCTATGGTATTCAGACTCGTATTCGGTGCACGTACATTTCCATTGGAATAATGCGTAAGTGTCAACCCTCCTTGCACATGAATTTGAGACGTGAGTTGTTGTTTGTAATTAAGAAGGAGATACGTGGCACTTAAAAGATGCGATCCAAAGGCGTTATTCTTTTTATTAGTTTCTATATCAAACGGATTCGTAGTGTAGGCAATCCCTTGTGCGATTCTAAATTGTAGCTTTCTGTTTAAAAAATAAAAGGAATAATGCCCAAATAAGCTGTAATTCTGACCCACAAACTCATTTCCAAAATCTTGATACATAAACGAAAATCCCCAATCCGGATAGTTATACCTACGTTCCCATTCGTTGAGTCCGTACGTTTTACGATTATAACTTAAAATCAGGCCTTTAGGATGCGCAGTAATCAAATGCGCAATATCTTTACTGTGCTCTATGACATTTCCGTAAAAGTAGTTGACGTCAACATCAAAGGGTTTTTTGACAGATTCTTGGGCATGTATATAAATACTAGCGCAAAGTAAAAACAAGACGAAGACAACTCTTTTGTGCATGAAGTGTATTTCTGAAAGCGAAAATATAAAAATAGAAAGGTTTTAACCCATTTTAGGCATTAGAACTTCATGATGGGGCTTAAAGAGGGAATAAAATAGGGCGTTTTCTGAGTTTTAGTATAGCTAAGTTTATCCAGAATTCAGCCGAAGAGCTATGCTTTTGATTTGTTGCTAAAAAACAAAGGTATATCTTGCGCTTTTAATTCATTTTCTTGCCTTACGTATCTTATATGATTACACGTTTTTTGTTTTGTGCTTATCCTTTTCGTTTTCTGATGATGGCTATGCTTTGCCTATGTTCCATATCTGGAAATCAAGCGCAAAACATTGCGGTGGATGATTCGTTGGCGATAGCAGTGATGCATCGTAGCCAACTACCCAAAGGGAAAGGAAATCTAGAAGTCCTTCACAATAACAAACGCTATACGATACAGTTTTCTAAAGAAGGCCCGTCTGCAAGGGTATCACACCAACTGATTGGTGCTAACGGAAAGGCGTATACCTTATACCTGACCAAAAAACCGGTACTCCAATTTTACATAGACCAACCGATTGTTAACGAACCAAAACGCATGGCGAGTCTTATCTATACCGATAAAGATACGCTCATAAAAACCTGTGCTGGAATTGAGTTACGTGGGAGTAGTTCGTTGGTGTTTCCTAAGAAAACCTATGATATAAATCTGCATACGGATGCAGATGGACTCACCAATAAAGATTTGAAATTTACCAAAATGCGTAAAGATGACGATTGGATTTTGGATGCACTGCACAACGAGCCGCTTAGAATGCGCTCCCATCTCTCGTATCAGCTTTGGAAAGAGATCCATACACCGTATTATCTTGATAAAGAACCCAAAGCCGAAGCAGGGGTAGAGACCCGTTACTGCGAGGTATTTATCAATGATCAGTACAAAGGAGTGTATCTTTTAAGTGAGCAAGTCGATCGTAAATTGCTAAAACTTAAAAAGGAAAAAGGCAATACGACCCGCGGAGAACTCTTTCAGGGCTCTCGGTATCTCGGGGCGTGCACCTTTGACTCTATTCCTCAGAAAAAGAATTACCTGCTTTCTTGGGGAGGCTATGATATTAAATACCCCGTGCCGACCAACACGCCTTGGGATAACTTGTACGACTTTACAGATTTTGTGTTGCATAGTGATGATACCGCTTTCGCGAAAGCGATCTCCACACGCTTCCAACTGGAGAATTTCATTGATTATTTTTTATTCATCAATGCGTTACGCGCTCCAGATAACTTAGGCAAGAATATTTACACTGCTCGCTACAACGAAGGTGAGCCTTATTTTTATGTGCCGTGGGATTTGGACGGGACCTTTGGGACTATTTTTAGCGGAAGGCGTATCCCCACCACCAATGATTTTCTGACCAATGGTCTTTTACGACGCCTGATTGCCGTCAATCCAGATAATTTTATTGAGCGTTTTCAAAACCGATGGCTCGAACTGCGACAAGGAGTGTTTGAAACCGAATCCCTACAAAAACGCCAAGCTGATCTCTACACCGAACTCAACGAAGGACTCTTCTACGAGCGCGAACAAAAACGATGGAATGATTTTATCTCCGATCCCGAAGGTCTTGACTATATGAAGGATTGGACCGCAAAACGCCTGTTGTTTTTGGATGCGTATATTGAGAAGTTAGGGGAGTAGGGTGTTTTTTCCTCAGTCATTTTGAGTGAGGCACGAGCGACGCCCCTGTCTAAATTGAAATTGAAGCCGAAATTGAAGCCGAAATTGAAGCCGAAATTGAAGCCGAAATTGAAACTGAAGTCGAAATCGAAATCGAAAATGCGCCACTTGTGGGATTTCTCGGCGCTACGCTTTGTCGAAATGACGGCTCCAGTCATTTCGA
>CAYGQJ010000087.1:16508-19935 GCA_964351845.1 uncultured Flavobacteriaceae bacterium
AGGATTCAGTCGATTGTATAAAGCATTTATTCAATTTTTAGTTTAGCATATTCTTTAGTAATCTCTTTGGAATTTTCCATTCCTCCAATACAACCATTTAAAGTTAATACAAAAGGCACTTGTCTAAAGATTATTTCAATCCATGTATCTAATTCTTCTTTTTCTTGGATGAATACTTCAGGATGTCTAAAATAATATTCTACTGCTGTCAATCTTGATACTGGATTTTTACTGTACATCAATTGGATAATAGCCTCTTTAGTTAACTTACTTTCTAATTTGATAAACAGCTTTCTATTTTGTAACATACTCATTGCAAAACCACCTCGTACGCCATAGTATAACCCAGATTCTGGTGACATATATTCGGCAATTTGTTCATCATTAATCAAATCTCGTTTATAATTTTTCAATGGTTTTTTGAAAAATTCATAATTATAATATTTTGGCTTGATTTCTAAATCATCACTAACCTCAAATGTATTACTATACCACTCTAAATACTTTTCCTTTTTTCTTTCTTTGTTTGGGAGTTTGGGTTTTAAAACATAGCTAATGAGCGAGTCTTTTGAGAAATAAAAATCACAACTTATTGATATATATCCAGCTCCGATTTGACTTTTTTCCATCCAATAACCAAAGCCTAATCTCGAAGTGCGTGGTGAGGTATTCTTTTCAGAGAAATATGCATACAATTCCTGTGGGGAATCAGCTAGTTCAACAATTTTCTCAATCAATCGTTTATCTTCTCTAGCCCATAACGGGTTTTGAGAATAGCTATTCCCAAATTGAAGGATTAAAATTATAATTACAATAGTTCTCATTCGGTTTATATTATACCTAACTAAGGCAGTCTACTCAAAAACACCCAAAATTTCAGGATACGTAAGGGGTTGTATAATTAAAGTATCCTCTTACTTTTAAAATACAATCATCTACTAGAAACAACTGTGCGCAAAAAAGATACCATAAAAAGTAAAAAGCAACTGAAAATGAATAAAAGACAACTTAGTTTCATTATTTTCGAAAATAAATAGGCTTAAAATAAATACAAAGACCACTAAAACAGGCATCTTTTAAACCTTTATGCCATCTCTAATGGATACCCAAAACAATTGCTATACTACTATGGTAAGGAAAATAAAAGTGTGTAAATTCAATACAACCATGATAAGTCACATTCGATCATTTGTTTTAGTTTGTTTTTTTCTTCTTGCTCCATCCTTGTCATATGGACAACAGGACATTCAGCAACATTCAGGAGCCGACCCCGTTGAGGTTTCGGCTACACTTTACATTAATAAGATCTACAATATCGATTCGGTGAATGAAACGTATCAAATTGATGGGTATATGTATTATTCTTGGATAGATGAACGCGTCGTATTTAATGCTGAAGATTCTTTGGTTGAATCTATGATCTATGAAAATGAGCGCGCAAAAGAACTCATGAAAAGTGACTTTTGGATTCCTGCATTTGAGCTTATTAATGTTCAGGGGAGTAAAGAAGACCCAAACATACGAATAGAAATACATAGAGATCATAAAATTGAATATGTAGAACGTTTCTTTGATACTTTCAGTACCGATATGGATTATCAAAAATTCCCATTCGATTCTCAAGCGTTTAAAGTGGAGATAGAAGCCTTTTCTTACGATCAATCTCAACTTATTTTTAAAAATAGTGAGATATATCCTAAACTTGATAATGAAAACCCTTCTGAAATAATCTCTGAAGATTGGAAGATTACAAAATTGAAAGATACCATCACAACGAATAGTTTTGAGTTTTCAAACAATGATGTGGGAGCACAAAAAACGTATTCTAGAGTAATTTTTAGGGTAGAAGCTGAGAGGATTTATGGATATTATCTGTGGCAGGTGCTTTTTCCGCTTATGATTATTATTTTAGCATCATTTTCAATTTTCTGGATCAAGGAATTTAGTGCGCAAATAGGTGTTGGTTTTACGCTCATGCTTACGGTTGTAGCATTCAATTTTTACTCAGCATCTATTCTTCCAAAACTTCCGTACAACACCTTTATAGAATATGTAATTATAGTGGGGTATATCTTTATCTTTTTAGGCATTATAGCTGTAATTTTAAATCACAGACTCAATGGGAATAGTGATGTAGATGATAAAGTTAAACTATTAAAACATTACCAATATGGGTTTCCTATCACATATGCTCTCATTATGATCATCCTGTATATAAGTAAAGTAATGTAATTGTCATCGACCTCAGTATATCATATGATATATACCACAGACATCACAAATAAGAGCGTCCAAAGGACCGTTCGTATCCAGTTTTTTGTGACTAATTTTTCACATACGTTTTCAATGGGTTGATCAGCGTCAATGCTTTGATGAAGAGGCACAAAGACCAGAAATGTCAAAAGCCATAAGGTTATAATGATTACCATGCTCACGAGTGTATACCCATTTTGTGACATCCATACTTGTATAAGTCCTAGGATCAGTTGACTCATCATTAGGGGTAAGACGATATAAGTGACGCGTTTTGTGTAGCTTTTGTGCCAAATACCCAAGTTCGCTTGCGAATAATAGCCAAAACTCGGATATATCACCAACTGTACCGTCCAAATAAGAACCATAAAGCCAGCATCAATAATCAAACGGAGTATCTCAAGGGTCATTTTAAGGGGTGTTTCTTATGCTCCAAGCCCACAGCATGAGCAAAGGATGAATTACTATTAATCGGATCCATGCGACCCAAGGAGAGACACAAAAAGCGGTTTCTACGCAAGCGTTCATTTGAATAAAATAAAGATGTGACGGTATAAAGGTAACTAACAATACAATAATTCCTCTTACGGCCCACAATCTTGTTTTTGGATAGGCAACACCCATAGCCAATAGGATCTCAAGAGCTCCACTCACATAATTGATAAAAGAAGGGTAGGACAAATAATCGGGGATGAGTCCTAGGTAGAAATTTGGGTTGATGAAATGATAGCATCCTGCAAGAAAGTAAAATGCAATTAAAAGGAGTCTTAGCCAACGGATCATGATAGTTTCCAATGGTATTCAGTGTGAACTTTTCTCATGATCAGGAAGAAGGGAATCCACCAAAGAAAATCATTGGTGAACAGGGTATAGATAAACTCAAACGGTACATCTCCCTTTACATAATTAAAGATAAAACCAATAGGCCCAAAAATCTTTCCTAAAAAACCAACAGCCACAATAGGCCAGTGTCTCATAGGGTGATAAGAAGCCCACCAATATCCGAGTCCATACACACCAATTACCATTCCCATGCCCTGCCATACCATAGGATGATTGAGAGGTTCCATACCGACGAGTTCAAAAAAATGATTCGGAAATAATACCACCCAACTCCCCCAGAGGATATTGTAGATGGCAGCTAAGCGTAAGGTTAATTTCATCTTGAATTTTT
>CAYGQJ010000088.1:0-19734 GCA_964351845.1 uncultured Flavobacteriaceae bacterium
AAAACTAAATCACTAAAAGACAGTATATAAACAAGGTATTACCAATGTAAAATTGAAGAATATATGCTAGATTTGTGAGTACACAAAAAAGATATATCATGAATGTGTGATATATACTAGTTGTGTGTAATTTCCCTGAAAATAAACCTAGACAGTTATAAATTTTTATTGGGTCAAAATAATTAAATTTACCGAACGTTTGGTAATTTAAATTATTTATATATCTTTGTACTATGAGACCACAAAAAGTTTTAGATACAGATTTATTAATAGGGTTAACCAAAATTTTTCGTGCTAAGGGCTACGAAGGTACTAGCTTAAACGAAATTGCAGAAGCAACAGGATTAAAAAAAGCAAGTCTTTATCACAGATTTCCAAAAGGGAAGAAAGAGATGGCAGAAGTTGTTTTTAACCATACTGGTAGCTGGATTAATGATAATGTTATTTTTGCTCTTACAGATAATGAAATCAATCCAAAGCAGAGACTTGTCAATGCATTAGAACAAATTAAAGTATTCTATAATGGAGGAAATGACAATTGTATATTTCGAGCTTTTACAATGCAAACAGGCTTAGAACTTTTTGAACAACATATTACCAATGGAATGACATCTTGGATTGATGCATTTACAGAAATTGGCATTGCCTTAAATTTTCCACTAGCCATAGCTAAAGAAAAAGCAGTAGAAACATTAATTCAAGTACAAGGAAGCCTAATAGTAACCAAAGGTTTGAATAACACTACCGTATTTGATAAGACTATAAAATCAATTGAAAAGAGATATCTAGTATAAAAAATTTAATAATATTTTTTACCGAATGTTCGGTAATATATAATTTTAATATGAATAAAAAGCATCCATTACCGCCGTTTACTGAAAAAACGGCAAAACAAAAGATTCAAATGGCCGAAGATGCCTGGAACAGTAAAGATCCAATTGTTATATCTAAGGCCTATAGTATAGATACTGAATGGCGTAATAGAAATCAATTTATCAATGGAAGAGAAGAAGTACAAGAATTTCTCAAAGATAAATGGAAAAACGAACTCGACTACAAACTAAAAAAGGAACTATGGGCTTTTCAGGATCATAGAATCGCAGTACGATTTGAGTATGAATACAGGAATCAAAACAACCAATGGTTCAGAGCTTATGGAAATGAAAATTGGGAATTTGATGAAAACGGATTGATGAAAAAAAGATACGCAAGTATCAATGACCTAGAAATAAAAAACTCAGAAAGAAAATTATAACACTAAAGTAAAACAAAATGAAAAAATTAATCGCATTGCATCTTATGGTACTACTATTTGTATTTGGGTGTCAAAAATCAGAAAAGAAAGAAATAGTAAAAGCATCAAATATAAAAATCGAAAACACATCCAGAATGATTGAAACAAAATTTAAAAACATAGAAATTAACGGTATCAATATCGCATACCGAGAAGCAGGAAATCCAGAAAACCCAACGATAGTTCTGTTACATGGCTTTCCATCTTCCTCTCATCAATACAGAAAAGTGTTGACAGGATTATCAAACGAGTATCATTTAATTGCACCAGATTATCCTGGATTTGGAAATAGTGATTTCCCTTCATCTGATGAATATGAATATACATTCGACAATTTTGCTAAAACTATAGATACCTTCTTAGAAAAAAAGAACTTGAGCTCATACGCTTTAATGATACAAGATTATGGCGCACCTGTTGGTTTTAGGATTGCTACAGCTCATCCAGAAAGAGTGACTGCGATTATCAATCAAAATGGAAATGCCTATGAAAAAGGATTAGGCCCTGCCTGGGCTGGTATTCAAGCCATTTGGAAAAATAGAAACAAACAGACTGAAGATGCCGTATTACCTGCTTTTTCAATTGAAGGACTAAAGTGGCAATATACTCATGGGACAAAGGACAAAGAAAAAATTAATCCAGATACTTGGCATTTAGATTACTTGAGACTTTCTAGGCCTAATGCTCATAAGGTAAACATTGATTTATTTGATGACTATCAAAATAACCTAAAGTTATATCCTAAATGGCAACAATACTTAAGAGATTATCAGCCACCATTATTGATTGTATGGGGTAAGAATGATGAATTCTTTCCTGAAATCGGTGCTGAAGCCTTTAAAGCAGATGTCAAGAAAATTGATTACAACATCTATGATACAGGACACTTTGTATTAGAAGAATATGGAGATGAAATCATTGCAAAAATTAGAGCCTTTATGAAGGAAATCTAAAGGGCAATAATCTAAAATTCAATAATTAAGAAATCATGAATAAAACAATAGAAATAAACGGCCTATCCATCTTTTATAGAGAATCTGGTCAAGAAAACAGAGAAACCATTTTGTTTCTGCATGGTAATCCTACATCATCACATATGTACAAAGATCTGATGAGCTTGCTAAAGGATGATTATCACGTCATTGCACCAGATTATCCTGGCTACGGATTTAGTGATAGACCATCTATCTCAGACTATGAATATTCCTTTGACAATATAAGCGCTACAATGAATCAATTCATAGACGCACTTGAGCTAAAAAACTTTTACCTGTTTGTACAAGATTATGGAGGTCCCGTAGGTTTCCGTATTGCTAATCAAAGACCAAATTTAATCAAGGGATTAATAATTCAAAATGCCAATGTGTATGCAGAAGGTTTTGGAGAATGGGCTATGAAAATTGGGGGATATATCCAAAATAATGATTTAGAAAAAATGAATGCTTATAAAAAACATTTGGTAAGCTTGGAAGGACTTAAAGAACAATATGTGACCGGAACTAAAGATACTAGTTTAATTGACCCTTCTTCATATTATTTGGATTATGCTTTTTTACAGAGATCTGGCGTAAAAGAACTCTTTTTAACACTCTTTGATAATTATGGAACAAACTTCGAAAAGTACGAAGAATGGCAGAGTTACCTAAAAATACATCAGCCTCCTACCCTAGTAGTTTGGGGTACAAATGATAAATTCTTTAGTAAGCCAGGGGGAGAAGCCTATGCCAAAGATTTAAAGGATGTTGAAATACATTTTTTTGACGGAGGTCACTTTATGCTAGAAGAGTATAGCTCAGAAGTAGCTCAATTAATTAAGAAATTCATTTCAAAATAAATCAAGTTTAACAATTAAAATAAATAAAAATGAAAGTATTTGTAACTGGAGCCACAGGGTTCCAAGGCAGTAACATCGCTGCGACATTATTAAATGAAAATCATCAAGTAACTACCCTCAAAAGAGATCCAAATACTGGCATGTCAGCAATGGAAGGGATTGAAGTAATAAAAGGAGGGCTAGAAAATCAAGAATCATTAGCAAAAGTAATGAATGGAGCACATGCAGCTGTATACTCTTTTCCTCTTATTTTTGATCTGGAACTAGCAAAGTCTTATACCGAAAATTTCATTGCTGCGGCAAAGCAAGAAAATGTAGGTTTAATAGTTTTTAATACAACTTTTCATTTGGCAAAAGAGGAAACTGGTTTCTTAGCATTGGATTTGAAAGTTGCCATGAAAAAACTATTCGATGAATCTGGTTTAAATGTTATCACGTTAGCACCGGACATTTATCTTGATAATATTGCAGCTCCTTGGTCTGTTCCCGTTATTTTAGAGCATAAGATTGTACCTTATCCATTAGCGTCTGACAAAAAAATACCCTGGATCAGTCACTCTGACTTAGCAAAATATGTAGTCAAAGCCATTTCAAAACCCGAACTAGCAGGACAGACACTTCCAATTGGTGGTAATCTTATAACTGGAAATGAAATTACTGCAGCCATATCAGCAAAAATAAATCAAGATATTAATTTTGTAGCAGTACCTGTGGATGAGTTTGAACAACAATTGGTTCCTGGATTTGGAGAAACAGCTGCAAAAGAAATTTCTAATTTATACAGATATGTAGAACAAAATTATTCTGATTTTGTCAATAAAGATTTCGCAAGAACCAACCAACTTTTAGACATTGAACCACAACCTCTTCATGAATGGGCTAATTCTGTAAACTGGAAGAGTTAAAAGGTACAACTCTAAATAGTATCCACATACAATGATTACAAACAGAGTTTCATAAACAAATAAATAGGAAGTTGACTAATTTTTTATCCTTCAATTCAGAAATAAAATAGTCTTTTTTAAAAGTAAACAAAATGAATAATAACTTAATACAAGAAGTCAGAAACGCCTTAGATCAATGGCTTAACGCATTTAATAATAATGATATAGAAGCTCTAATGGCTATATATGACCCTAAAATACATTATGCCAATAGCGTAAAGCCTATTGAGATAGGCATACCTACGGTAGAGAAAGGGTTCATTAATAGTTTTGCCATAAAACCAAAAGTGTTTTTTAAAGAAGAACAAGTAATTGCTGTAGAAGGCCTTGGCTATGTTAGTGGTCAGTTTAGAATAGCTGGTACTAGTCCAGAGGATGCTAGTGAAATAGTCGAATCAGGACGTGTAGTCGTTATTTTTAAGAAGAATGATGTAGGAGAATGGAAATTAATTTTTGATATGGATAATCGTCCGCCAGATGTAACTATTTAATATAAAGAAAATGATAACAAGAAAAGCAATGCGACCAAGAGATGTCGCCAATCTAATTAGTGAATGTATAGTAGAAGATAATATAGAGAATATATTAGATTTCTTTCATCCAGATTATCTCATGTCATTTCCACCAACAGAGCCACTCAAATCTGGTTTAGATACAATAAGAGCAAGTTTTCAACCTTTTATTGATTCAAAAGCCAAATTGATAAGTAAAGTAACTGGAGAGTTAATTAATGGAAATACAGCTGCTTTACAGGCTAACTGGAGTATTATTGATGGTAAAGGAAACACAATGGGAGAAGGATCTTCTACAGAAGTACTTAAACAAAGAAAAGACGGTTCTTGGCAATATTTTATAGATTGTCCTCTAGGATTACCTCTAATAGATTGATTTATCAGGCTTCTATAATAATTCGAGGAGAATATAAAGCAACTACACACAACAACGGTAACCGTTACACACCTCCATAATTCTGATAAAAACAACTCATTCTACCCCTCTTTACCGAGGCTTTTTTATACCATCTCGTATTCAGATCTGATTTTAAAAACGTTTTCTGGTAAGGCAAATTACCATAAACGATAAGCAATTGCCGCCTCTCTCCAATTTCCAATAATCCTCACGAATTTTCTATTCGGTTTGTATTTATTAAATTAGGTGCTTACAACACGTAAAAAGCTATATACAAAACCGTTATAATACACTAACAATAAATAAACGAACATCTGTGAAAAAAGAGAATTACATCCTAAAAGAAATAGAAGCATCTGACATACATAATATTCATAAAGGCTTATCAAATCCAGAAATAACAAAGTATTATGATGTTCATTTCTCAACGCTAGAGGAAACCAAAGAACAAATGGAATGGTATCATGATTTAAAGAAAAACGGAACAGGAATATGGTGGGGAATCTACGATAAAACAGATGGTGAATTCTGTGGAGCAGGTGGATTTAACAGTTTGGACATTGAACATAAAAAAGCAGAAATAGGATTGTGGTTATTACAAGATTATTGGGGAAAAGGAATTTTAAATAACGTAATGCCTACACTTTTTGAAAAAGGATTCACAGAACTTGACCTAAATAGAATAGAAGGATATGTCGTAAGTGATAACACTAAATGTAAAAGGGCGTTAGAGAAAATTAATTTTACCTATGAAGGCACAATGAGAGAGTCTGAAATAAAAAATGGTCAGAAAATTAGCGTTGATTTTTATTCCATACTCAAAAGTGAATGGAAATAAAAATACAGTATAAGAATGGAAAGCATTACGCATTCTCTTAATTCATATAAAAACAAATTAGTGAAAGCCTCTCTACCGAGGCTTTTTTTATGCTTTTTGGTAATGTAAATCTGTTTTTAAAAACGTTTTCTAGTAAGGCTATTATGATAAACAATAAGCAATTGTTACTTCTCTCCTACTTCCAACAACCCTCTCAGATTTTCTATTTGCTTTGTATTTACTAAATTAGGTGCTTAACCACGCAACAAACCCTATACGAGACCATTACCTACAATACGAAGAAAACCAATGAATAGAACGATAACATTACTTTTTTTACTTATACTTTTCACTAGTTATGCTCAATCACAATCGGAGAAAATAACTGGGATTCCAACAAATGACTTACCTATGATATTCAAAAGTCAAACAGTGACCGCCTACATTATGGACGGAATTAAAAGGAATCCTCGACAACTTGAACTGGCTCAAAAAATTCAAAATGCATTACAAAATAATTGGGAATGGTATCAAGAGTATATAAAAACTGTAAAAAAAGGAGAACCATTGGGGTATCATCAAAATTTGGGAATAACTAAAAAAGAATACGATGAATTTCTAAAAATATCTAAAGACATTGAAGTAGAATCTACTGGAAAAGAAGTTTTGGAAATTATTAATGCTGATAACAAAATTAAGTTCAATGCAGACGGAAAGCTTTCAATCTACAATGATGTAACGATTGACATTAAAAATAATCAGATTTTATATAAAGATTATGTTCTTCCATTTCTTGACAAAGTAAATGTTGAAGATGCTAATAACGGATTAAAAAGTAAATGGAAAGGATATAATTGGGCTTACGAATATCCTGTAATAACAGATGAGACAGATTTGACAGATTTGAAAAAATTGAATATCACAATTGTTCGATTTACAATTGGACAACTTGAGAAGAACGGAAAGATTTATATGCAAATTAAGGAGCGAAAAATGGAAAGTGGTGTAAAGACGGTTGAAAATCAAATTCCAATTATGTTTTAAAAAACTACTGCAAACAACGGTTTTCACCTGTATAAGAGTGAATTTGAGCGCTTTTTTAATTGCTTTCGCGAAAGCGTATAAAACATATACATAACTGGGCGTCTACAAAAGTCTACCTGTGTACCGTTTTCAAACATCTATAAAAATGGGTTACAGGAACACGACTACTTCCCACAATCCTTACAGGTTTTCTATTTGGTTTATATTTCCTAGATTAGGTACTTAACCACGCAACTAATCTTATACAACAATGCTAGTAAGAGCTCGAAAGCAGATGAAAAAATATTATTATTTCTTTATTCTATCCATATTCATTTCCTGTAATTCAAAGACCGACGGAGTGAAATCTGGAACTTTTGAATTGTATGAAAATGATTCCTTTATTGGGTATGTTTATAGAGTTGGAAATTACCAGATTGAAGATTATCCTGATAATACTGAACTAATAGCGCGAATTGACCATCAAACAGACTCAACATATTTACTCAAAGGAATTAAAAAAAAACAGGATGGAATTGACTCAATAATCTGGTTCAACCAGTATAGGAAAATAGCCCAAAACAAGTATGAAATTCTAGCAACACCGTATAATTCTGATATTAAATATAAATACGAAGGAGTTTTATTAAAAATTAGTAATGAGGTAGAAGGTGAGTATCTAAAAAGATTGAAATTACTTAATGAGAAATAAAAGTCAGTTGCCGACAAAACCTAAACATAATGCGGACTTCAAGGCTTAACCAAAAGATCTGTGTATATTTATAATGTCGTTAAATCTTATGGATTTAGCTTTTAGACAAGAAAAATTAAAACAAAAAGATTTCGCTTATTGCTCAGACGAAAACGAAAAGTTTCCTTACATCTGTACTACGCTTAGCTTAAGTGCCGTACAACATACCTGAAATAACTCAAAAGTTTGAAAAACACCAAAACAATAATATATTTTACAACTCTTATTTTCTTCTTCACTTTAAGCTGTGAGAAAAAGAATTCTAATAAGTTGGAAAAAAGAATAGGAATTGAGGTTGCTGAGTATATTATTGAACATGACTCTTTGAAAAAATTTAGTTATTCAAATGATATGTATTTACATATAAATTCAAATAAACTAAACGAGAATCATTTTAAAACTTTTGTTTCTTTTAACAGTTTAAAACCTGAATTTAATGATTCTGAATTTGAAAGAATAGATGTAAACGGATTTGAAACATTTATATATTACACATTTGAACTAAATGATAGTTTTTATATTCCAGACTCTAAGTCTCATAACTTTCTGATTGAATATTATGGTAATGAAATAATACTAAGGGAATTAATTTGGATTGTAAAAAAAGATGAATCCCTAGAAGAACTCGAAGATTTAGATTTTTAATTAAAAATTAACCAGTAATGATTTCATTCATACTTGGGAAGAATTGAAAAGTCAAACTAATTGTTCGACTTTTTTTATTTTTCTAATCGGCGCCTACTTTGACATTTAACAAATTATAAGCCACGTTTTATTAGATTAATTTTATCTTTTTACAAAAATTCAAAGAACGATGACCATTGAAAAAGCACCTTGGACTAATTTTCAAAAGATAGGATTCCGATTTATTTTCATCTATTTCGCCCTTCATATTTCTACATTCTTCATCTCTTTTTTACCCTTTACTACTTCCTTAATTAAATGGGTACGATTTAATATACAATCCATACCTGTATGGTTTGCGAAAACATTTATGGATATAGAGATTACCGTCTTTCCAGGGGCAAGTGGAGATACAACGTACAATTATCTAGAGGTGCTTGTTTTTTTTATTCTAGCGCTCATCGGTTGCGTAATTTGGTCGGTAATCGATAGAAAGAGACAAAGCTACAATAGGTTAAAGCGGTTCTTTAGAATTTATGTAAGTTATTATGTAGGTGCATATATGGTATCTTACGGATTATCTAAGATATTTTACTTACAGTTTTCAGAGCCTTCTTTTCTTGAACTATTTCGAACCTATGGAGAATCTTCTCCAATGGGAATTGCATGGACATTTATGGGCGCCTCAAAAGCGTATACCATGTTCTCAGGATTTGCTGAGTTACTAGGAGGATTCTTATTATTTCATAGGAGGACGAGGACATTTGGAGCGATGATGATTTTTTCTGTCATGCTCAATGTGTTTATGATGAATATGAGTTACGATATACCTGTGAAACTCTTCTCATTCCACTTGTTGATCAAAGCATTATTTATTGCTTCCCTAGATTATAAGCGAATAGTCAATTTGTTTGTATCAAGCAAACCAAAAACGTTCCTAAATGAATTAAAACCCGTATTTAAAAATAAAAAATATGGCATCGCTGCAACCGTTGTTAAGTTGGCTTTTATTGGTTATGCATGCTATGCATATACGAGTTCAAATATGGAGTATTGGCAACAACGCAATGAGGCTCCAAAACCTTATTTCTATGGAGTGTATGACACAACGGTTTTTATCAAGAATAAGGACACCATCCCTCCCCTACTTACAGATGAGATGCGATGGAAACGACTTATGATGGATAAAGGGTATTTATCTCAATATATGATTGTAAGAGGAATGAAAGACCAACCTCGTTGGTATACGTATGAGTTGGATAGTATTCAAAAAACTTTAAAAATGACGTCCACTAGTGATAGTTTGGATGTACTCAACCTAACCTATATTAAAAAAGGCAGTACGCTTTCATTCCAAGGATTATGGAAAAATGATTCGATTCAAATACAGCTCAATAAATTTGATACTTCAAAAATTATATTAACAAATAGAGGATTTCACTGGATCAATGAATATCCATATAATCTATAAAAAAGACGAACATATAACTCACTTATACAAACAAATACAAAATATTTCAAAGAACATTTTATATAATTGAAAGAAGTAGAAAAAAAATGAGAGTACTATTCATTGTATTGGTAACATTGTGTCTAAGCCCTTTATTCGGTCAGAGTACACAGGTAATCCATGTAGATTCGTTATTTGCAACCTATAAGGCAAATACTCCAGGAGTTGCCGTGCTTTTGTTACAAGATGGACATGTGATCTATAAAAAAGCCTTCGGGGCTGCAAATTTAGAATACCAAATTCCTATTACCTCTAATACTGTATTTAATGCGAATTCTCTTTCTAAGCAATTTGTTGCATTTGCAGTGTATCTTCTTGAAAAAGAACATAAAATTTCCCTAGAAGATCCCATTCAAAAATACATTCCTGACTTTCCAGAATATGAACATCCTATCAAAATTAAACATTTACTATCGCATACCAGCGGTATTAGAGATCAATGGGGCCTTTTATCATTGGCTGGATTCCGATTTGATGACTTTATTTCTACAGAACAAATCCTACACTTCATAAAAAAGCAGCAAAGTTTAAATTTTGAAACGGACACAAAACACGCCTATAGTCATTCCAACTATACACTTCTTGCTCGAATCATTGAAGTAGCCTCCAATCAAAGCTTTTCGGAGTTTATGCAAGAACATATTTTTAGTCCGTTGCATATGAATGATAGTTTTTATCTCACCAATACCAAAGACATTATTAAAAATAGCGCCTACTCCTATAAAAAAGTGGATGATCATTTTGAAAAGGTCATCCTAAATTATCAAAACCCGGGTCCAACCAATTTGATGTCTACACTTGATGATCTAGAGAAATGGGTACTCAACTTTGACAAACACAATATTGGAGATGAAAATTTATTCAAAAGCTATAATGAAATCTATACACTCGCAAATGGAGATCAGGCAATCGCTGCAACTATTGGAAAAGAACAGATTATAGGATGTAAAGGGCAGTATTACAGAAATTATAAAGGATTAGATCTATACAGTCATGGAGGCTCTCTAGGCGGTTACAGAGCATACATTGGTCGCTTTCCCAATGAAAAATTTTCTATCGTGTTATTGAGTAATGATAACGCTTTTTATACAAACGCAACCGCTCTTTCTATTGCTGATATTTTTTTAGAAGACAAACAAATAGGGACAGTAGATGAAAAAAGTAGCACTGTAGAGGCTGAAAAAAAGAAAAAGCCCCTCGCTGAAATTCATCTTGAAAAGTATACGGGACACTACTATAATAAAGAAATAGACACCACATTTCACATAACACTAAAAAATGACGCACTCTATTTAGTACATAAAAGACTTTCAGACAAACCGTTGAAAATGGAATCTGAAAATCAGTTTTCAACAACGCTCAATTTTCAAACAAATATTCTTTTCGTTGAAAACACTCAAGACAATACCAAAGGGCTACAAATATCAAATTTTGGAGTTGATGCCCTATTTTTTAAGAAAATCCAATAAATTGCACACGATACCCCACCAAACACAAATTACTTACACCCAAAAAAATTTCTATAAAATATGTTTTTAAAAAAGGGTATAAAAAAACAACGTAAGACATGTCTAGTTTTTGAATCACTCTTTGTGTAATTACTCAGCTTATATTTAAAATGACAAGAGAAGAAGAAATTCAATTTAATAAAGTACTAAACAAAGGACAATTATTTATCAATTTCCCTGTAATCATCATCATTGCTGGACTCATGGGAATTTCCTCTTATTTATATACTATTGGACGTATCTCCGATGTAATCATGGGTGTTGGGCTTATAAGTTCATTTGTTATTGGATGGCTATTTTGGGCTTTTTTTATTCCAATATGGAGAATTTGGGCTTTTGAAAAAATAGATGAAAAGTATCATCTAAAACTAAAAAATGAAGCTATCAGAGGCGGACTTATTTGGGCTGATAAACATATCTTTGAGAAAACTGAAATTAGAAACAGAAAACAAAAAGCCAAAATTCAAGCTATCAATGATAGAATAAATGAATTGAATAACACTAAATAATGAATACTACACGCAGTAGAGGATTAAGTATCGCGATTATAAAAACCTAAAAACAGCATCGCTCTTCACTATTAATAACTACCTAAATCTATAAAATACCCTCTTTTTTTTGTTTCTTCGCGATCACAACAACCGAAGAATACCATGAGCCGTTTAAGAGAACTACAAAAAAGAAGTACTGTCTGCGAACTATGCAGCAGTGATGAGGGATTACAAGCGTATACCGTCATTCCAAAAGAAGCGGATATTTTGGTGTGTACCCTTTGTGCAACGCAATTAGAAGACCCAGAAGCCACAGACGTAAACCACTGGAGATGCCTCAATGATAGTATGTGGAGCGAAGTCGATGGGGTAAAAGTTGTTGCTTGGCGTATGTTGCATAGACTCAAAAAAGAAGGCTGGCCGCAAGATTTACTGGATATGATGTATCTAGAAGAAGATGTCCAACAATGGGCAGAAGCGACTGGAGATCACATCGTAGAAGATGAGAATTCTATTATCCATAAAGACGCCAACGGCACCCGACTTTCTCAAGGAGATAGTGTCGTTCTGATTAAAGATCTAGATGTAAAAGGCGCTAACTTTACCGCAAAACGAGGCGCTTTCATGCGTAATATTTCGCTCGTTCATGACAATGCTGAGCATATTGAAGGGAGAATCAACGGACAGCAAGTGGTGATTGTCACTAAGTACGTAAAGAAAAGTTCGTAACCCAAGAAGCATCTATTCTCGTAAAATCTTTCATAGTACGCTTTCGCACTTCGGCTACGCTCAGCATTAACTTCTGCCTCGCTATGCTCGTTGAAAGCGTACCCAACATCACTCCATTTTAAAAAAATCCACGTATAAATACGTGTAAAGTCTCGGCCTAAAATCTGTACTTTCATTTCATAATCAACCTATTATGAAAGAAGATATTCATGGATCAGAAATTCTACTAGAAATTTCGGCCTACCTCACAGGATTTGAAAAAGCAGACTTGCTAGGCACAGGAATGCTTGACCCTTATTACGAATACACCTTAAAACAGTATCTAGATGCCAATGACGGTGGTACCTTACGGTCCTTTTTAATGGAGTCTAAAAAAATATTGGACACCTTCGCTCCAGATGAAGACGCCGTCATTAATGCCGTTAAAGACCGCTTTTTACCCTACTCAAAATTTAATACCCTCCTCACTCAAATTGTCACGATGTGGTACATGGGCGAATGGAACGGAAATATCATTTCCATAGACGGCTATACCCAAGGACAAGCCTATATCCAAGGCCTTGTTTGGGATGCCGCCGAAACCCACCCACCAGGAGCAAAACAACCCGGATACGGATCCTGGGCAACACCCCCTATTAACGCACAAGGCACTATAAAATAATTGATATGAAAGAAAAAGAATATGATGTTGTCATTGTAGGATCGGGAATTTCTGGGTCGATTATGGCTAAAACACTCACGCAGGCAGGAAAAAGTGTCTTGATATTAGAAGCAGGGCTTACCGCCGGCGCTTCTATGAAAAGTAACGGTTCCTATTACAACTATATGACCTATATGGAGACTTTTTTTAACGCTTCCGCGAAAGTCCCCAATGCCCCCTACCCCAATTTAAAAGACGCCCCCTCTATTGATGTGATCAATATTGAGGCGATTCCAAGTCCGACAGAACCTGCTACCAAAGGAGACTATCTCGTCCAAGCAGGACCACTCCCTTTTGGAAGTGATAACTGGCGAGGTCCCGGAGGAACCACCATGCACTGGCTAGGAACTACCCCTAGAATGCTCCCGAATGATTTCCATATGAAAAAAAAATATGGAGTAGGCGTCGATTGGCCTTTTGGTTATGACGACCTCAAACCGTATTATGAAATGGCCGAACTCGAAATAGGCGTTTCCGGAAGTGTCAAAGACCAAAAAGGACCCGGAGTGACAAAAGATTACTACGGAGACTACGAGTTCCCCATGAAAAAAATACCGCAGAGTTACCTAGATCAGGTCTTTATGAAAGAGATGAAAAAAGGAGGGGATTCTGTTGTCAAACTAGATGGTAAAAAATATAAAATAGAATTTATAAGCACCCCGCAAGGACGTAACTCAATTCCGTGTCAAGAATACCAGTATCGAGGGATTCGATGGGATGAAAAAAGTCAAGAACTTGTCTTAGAAAAAAGTACACCTAAAGAATCATATCAACAAGTGGGTGCCGTTTGGAGCCCTAATGTAGGATTGCGTTGCGAGGGGAATGCTAGTTGTGTGCCTATCTGCCCAGTACAAGCCAAGTATAACGCGCTCAAAACCTTGAGAAAAGCCGTTGGCGAACATTTAGACATTAGAACACAAGCCGTCGCCTCCAAAGTATTGGTAGACGACAAAACACAAAAAGTTACGGGCATTGAGTACAAAACCTTCGATACGGGAGATGACGTGGTGTACAATACCCATGTTGCCAAAGGAAAAATTTATGTCCTCGGCGCCAGCGCCATCGAAAATGCAAAAATATTACTTGCCTCTGGGATAGCAAACTCAAGTGATCAAGTAGGGCGTAATCTTATGGATCATTGGGTATTGCTTACGTGGGGACTACTTCCTAAAAAGGCATATCCATATAGAGGCCCGGGATCAACCACCAATATTCCTACGTTTAGAGATGGAGAATTTAGAAAAAATCATGCGGCTTGGATTTCTCCTGTAGACAATTGGGGATGGGCATGGCCTGTATTCTCTCCAGGAACAGACCTCAGCGCTGCCCTTGGCAAAAATATATTAGGGAAAGAATTAAAAAATCACCTCAACGATGTGTTGACACGACAATTACTGCTTCATTTTGAGTGTGAGCAAATTCCATGTCCTGAAAATAGAATCACGATAGACGAAGCGTACAAAGATCCTATTGACAACTACCGCCCTATTGTACATTACCATACCAATGACTATATGAACAAGTCACTAGAAGCGGCTGTCAAGGTATCTGATCAAATCTTTAAAGAAGCAAATGTAGAAGACCATACCCATTACAGTCAGGCGCTAGATCCTGATTATGTAGAGTACAACGGAAAAGGATATAACTTCTGGGGAGCTGGACACATTGTAGGCACCCATAGGATGGGTACAAAACCCGATAACTCTGTGGTCAATCCAGATCAACGGACATGGGATCACGACAATTTGTACTTAATAGGTTGCGGGAATATGCCAACACTAGGTACCTCTAATCCTACCCTAACGATGTCTGCGCTTACATTTAAAGCAGCAGAAGCCATTCTTAAACACTTAGATAAAAAATAATTATGAGTAATTCATACAACAATAGCGGATCAAGACGACAAAAACTTAATAGCCGCCTAAAGCACATACAACAACAAGAAGAAGAGGCTAAAAACGCTCCAAAAACGATGTTACGCGGAGCTAAAAAGCCTTCTCCAAAGAGCAAAGGGACGCTGGATGATTTATATGCCAATCTCCAAACCGCTATGGAGCTAGAGCATTCCACAATTCCTCCCTATTTATGTGCCTTGTATTCCATAAAAGAAGGTAAAAACTTAATGGCAGCAGAGATCGTAAAAAGTGTCGTCATTGAAGAAATGTTACACATGGTCATGGTTGCCAATCTGATCAATGCGGTTGGTGGAAAACCTATCATTGGGAAAACGAAGGGAAAACCTTTTATTCCTAACTACCCTACACATCTTCCGGGTAATGTAGATAAAGACCTCATCATAAACTTGACTTCCCTCACTAAAAAGCAAGTAGGTGTTTTTTGCAAAATAGAACACCCTGGAGATGAAGAACGCGAAGTCAAAGTGCAACTGAGAACCAATGATGGAGAAACCGAGTTTGCATCCATAGGGGCCTTCTATGAAGCGCTGATGGAACAAATAGAAATCTTGGAATGTGAAGCAAAAGAAAAAGGGAAGACCATCTTCACGGGTAAAACACCCCAAGTAACACCCGAACACTATTATGGTGCTGGTGGCGCTATTATCAATGTCAAAAATATAGATGATGCCCGTGCGGTTATTGACGAGATTGTAGACCAAGGCGAAGGAAGTTTTGGTTCTATTTTCGCCGAGCCTTATAAGGAAGGTAAAGAAGAATATCTGTGGTTTGGTGCCGATGTAGAAGAGTATGCACATTACTTCAGATTTAAAGAAGTATTGCACGGTCGTTTTTATAAACCTACCGATTCTGCGCATAGGGATAGTCCAAACAAAGGACTGCCGACAGGAGAAAAAATTGACATTGACTGGAATGAGGTCTATATGATAAATGATAACCCTAAAATGGAGCAGTATCCAAAAGATTCAGAAGTCTATCAAAAAATGTATGATTTTAATAAAACATATACCCAGCTGCTAGAAAATATAAATACTGGCTGTAACGGGAAACCCGAAGTCTTACGTGAAGGGATCGTGATTATGTTTGACTTAAAATACAAAGCGCAAGAATTGATGAAAATCCCTGGAATCAATGGACTTGGTGCAGGGCCGAGTTTTGAATATGTAGATTGATAAACATAAGTCCCCCTACTATCACAAACTGTTTATTTGAACATAGCCAAGAATATATAAACACCTTTTGGCTGCCCTCAAATAAACAGTTGAATAACGTACTTAAAACACCCTAAAAATTCACAAAAACTACAAAATATATGATTTCAGTAACTGCTATTTGGACCATTCGAGAAGGAAAAGAAAGTGAAGCTATCCCCGCATTAAAAGCGCTTGCTTCAAAAGTAGAGGCTTTGGAGCCTGACACGCTTCTTTACATTCCGCAATCTATTAACACAAAAGGGTATAGTAACCCTACACCAAATCCTAATGACATTCTCTTTGTAGAGATGTATAAAGATCAAGCCGCCTTCGATTATCATCTATACGGTCCTAATGGACAGAATGATCCTAGTGGTTCTTTTGTTGATTTCGTAAATAAATACGGCCATCTTTTTGAATGGGATAAAGGCACTAACATGCCAAAAATGATCGTCACAGCGCTCAATGCTTTTTCAGGTTTTGTGAGGGAAGGGATGACCTTTCATTGTAAACCGTAATGGGATTTTGATGAATACGCTACTTCGACTACGCGCAGTACAAGTTTCTCGAAACTACCTAGCTGTAGGCAGAAGGGTATACAAGAAGATATTCGTCGTATTCCACATAGCGCATAAAAAAGTAGTTCACCTTTTATAAAGCTTAACGCTTTATAATACGCTTAACCGTTGTACCACTTTCGGTTGAGATTTGCACAAAGTATACCGCAGATTTTAATGCAGATACATCCATTTGTGAGTTTTGAGAATTTATCGTTTTACCTGAAACAAGACGACCTCTCATATCATATATTTTCACTTGCTGAATCACTGTGCTTGGGGAGTCTATATGTAAAATATCTTGAATTGGATTAGGATACACTTGTATGGTTTCTAATGCAAGCTCGTCTATTCCTAATACTTCTGAAGATAGCATGATATTATCAATAGCAACATCACCACGCTGACCGACTCCAGTAGTACTGTCCATTCTAAGTTGGATGGTTTGACCCGCATATGCTGAAAGACTTATTGTTGCTGTCGTCCATTGATCTCCTTGATTTCCATCTAACAACCAGATGGTCGTCCATCCTGTACCGTCATTTACACGCACTGCCATATTCCCTACGTTTGCCCCGAACATATGATAATCAAATGTCAAGGTTGGGGTCTCAGCAATACTACTAAGATCAAAACAAGGGCTATTTAAAACAGCTCTTTTTGTTGGGTTACCTACATTAGTCCCCGTAGCTTCTGTATATAGGTAAAAATCTCCATCTGTTGCGCTGCTTGGTCCCGTGCTTGATGTTGGGGTTCCATCTGCATCTCTGGTCCAGTCAAAATCTGTATTCCCTATGTGGGATAAATCATTATCATTTTGCTCCCATAAGCCAAGATCTGTCTCAAAACTCTCTGCATACGGATAGGTCGTTACCGTATCGCTACAGGCCGTTCCTGGATTATTTAAATAAAAATCATAAGTCGTTTGTAATACATCTATCGGATCTTCTGCAAAAGCCGTTTTACTTACATTAAGATCTACCGTTAAATGCCCGTAATTGGTGTATAAATCTTCTACTTTTGCTACACGTAAAAATGCCGACTTAGAACTTGTCTGGTTACTTGTACAAGAGGTTTGAGCCCCGATACGTTTTGCTCCTTGCATCGCAGCCATTAACTTATCGGCTAGCGTACCTGCAGTTTCAAGAAATCCTGTTTCCATATCATCCAGAACATCTTGTGATAGGAGAATATTTCCTTGGATTGCATAATTAGGCCCTACAATATGATTTGCAAAATTACCGTTACTGCTTCCCGTAAACCCTACTGCTCTTGGTGTTCCACCTGGTCCACCAATCAAGTCTACAATTCCGTATTGCCGTGTTTGATGTTGCGAATCATTACTCATTAACCAATCTAGAATTTCTTGAGGAGAGTCACCTGCCTCCATTCTAGCTCTGGCTTGTGCTTGGATTTCAAAGGTGAAAAAGGATTGTGTATGGATTCCTCCTACTCCTAAAATGATATCACTTATAACCAATGCGCCTTCTTCTCCATTAAGATCATCTATGTCAAGACAGGTGGCTCCTGCACTTCCTATCTCTCCCGTTACAGGATCTACCGCCACAATAGAAAAAGTGTGTTGCGCATAGCTATAACTAGAGAAGATGATGACTAAAAAAGTGATGAGTATTTTTAGTTGTTTGGTAGTGTGTTTCATTTTTTTAATTAAATAGGTTATACTTTATCTTATGTAACAACAGAAATCATTAAAACCATAAGAATCGTACCTCCTATTATTAGTTATGAGTTCTCTTACGCTTTAAACAATTAAAATATGGAAACTCCTACCTCCGTATCTGTTTCATCTACATATCATATAGAACTACATCAAGGAGACTTCCGTATCTCAAATTTACGGCTATAAATGTGTCCAAAAAAAGATTTCATTCAATAGGTATACGCTTTCGCGAAAGCGTACTAAACTTCAAAAGGCTCGGTTTGACAAGCTAAAGGCACATTTTAGAGGGCTTTATAATACGCATGCAAAATTTGAGCTATAGCAGCTACTACAGTATCTACGTTTTCTTTGGTAAAACAAAGGGGAGGTTTTGTCTTCAACACATTATTACTCGGTCCATCTGTACTGATGAGAATATGACGCTCTCGCAATTTGTTTTTGATCCTACTAGCTATTGCTGGATTAGGTTTGAGTGTATGGTCATGCACCATCTCTATTCCTAGAAACAATCCCGAACCTCTTACATCTCCGATACATGGATATTTTTCCTGTAGCTCCTTCAAACATTCTTTGTAGTAGTTCCCAACGTTTCTTGCGTTTTCTTGTAAACCTTCTTCTTCAATTACTTCCAAAACGGATAAAGCTACCGAACAAGAAACAGGATTGCCTCCAAACGAACTAAAGAACTCTACGCCTTCTTCAAAAGAAGCTGCAATTTGATCTGTACAAATCACGGCACCCATCGGATGTCCGTTGGCAATGGGTTTTCCCATAATAACGATATCTGGAATCACATTTTGCGCTTCATACCCCCAAAAATGTTCTCCTAAACGTCCAAAACCTGTTTGAACTTCGTCACTAATACAAACACCACCTTGATCGCGTATCGCTTCATAAACAGGTTTTAAATAGCCATGAGCTAAAGGAATCTGGCCTGCACATCCCACCACAGGCTCTGCAATAAATGCAGCAATCGTATGGGCGTGTTGCTGGATTTGTGTCACCGCTTCTTTTGCATACAGTTCTCCTGCGTTTTGCATTTCAAGGGTATATTTTCCTTTATACGTATCGGGAATAGTGGTTTTGACAATGTAGTCTTTTTGCCCTTGCCCTTTTGGGTGATTGAATTTGTAGTCACTGATATCAATAGAACTTTGGGTGTTGCCGTGATATCCCGATTCCATCACCATTATTTTTTCTCTATTTGTATGAGCCTTTGCTAGTCGAATCGCTAGATCGCTCGCGGCACTTCC